>CAZJAW010000286.1:0-3904 GCA_964544035.1 uncultured Rhodobacterales bacterium | reverse complement strand
CTCCAAAGATCACGCCACGGACTGTCGTTTATGTCTTCGGGTTTGGTGAAGCCTATGGTTGTCAGCAGATCCTCTAGTCGCAGATTGTAGGACTTGGAAAATGTGGTGATCCACCCAATAAGAAGTGACGCGGCAAGCGCCCCCCAAAGCGAGCCAAGCCCGCCGATCACAATAGTGACAAACACAATTGACCCCAGCACAAAGGCCATGCCGGGAAAGGTGCCCAGCACTGGCCCGGCAATAACGCCTGCCACACCTGCAAGAGCTGTGCCGACACCAAACACACCCATAAAAATAAGTGGGACGTTGTGGCCCAACGCCTCGACTGTGCGGGGGTATGTCAGCGCGGCCTGAATGATCATGCCAACGCGCGTGCGGGTAAGCACCCACAAAAGACCAATGAAGATCGCCACCGAAATGAAGATCATAAAGATTTTATAAGCGGGAATAGAATTACCTGCGATTGAGAACGCAGTGAATTGCAAAATCTCAGGCGCGCTGTAAGGCATCTGGCTTTTGCCCCAGATGAATTGCACCGCTTCCTCGATCAAGAGTGCCAGACCAAAGGTAAAGATGAGTTCTGGCACATGGCCATATTGGTGCACGCGCCTAAGGCCGTAGCGTTCGACCCCTGCCCCAAGTACCCCAACAATCAGCGGTGCGATCAACAAGCCCATCCAGAAGCCAACGGCGAGGCTGATTTGAAAGGCAAAGTACGCCCCCAGCATGTAAAAGCTGGCATGGGCAAAGTTCAGCACACCCATCATTGAAAAGATCAACGTAAGACCCGCAGATAACATGAACAGCAACAGCCCCGTCACAAGGCCATCGATCAAATTGACAAGGATGAGGTCCATATCCGCTCCGCTGCGTGATCCAAAGGCCGCTGGCGCGACGACATGCTTTGGGGGGTACTCCCCCCGTCCTTGCGGACTCCCCCCTGTTTGAAATCAAAAAATGGGGGAAGCCGCCGTCGTTTATTTTAGGGTCGACGCATCTGACAGGTGGTCGCGCTGTCCATAGCCGCCATTGTCACGGTATCTTCGACAGAGAGCCCATAGCTCGAGTTGTCGTAGTCGAAAGTGATGGCTTCGTCCGTGTGCGCGTGAATGTGCACATCCTGGATCAACTGGTGATCGATTTCGCGCATCAGAACTTTGCCACCCCAAAGGCTGTCATGTTCCATCCCTTCCAAAGCATAGGCGACTTTGACCACATCTGTGGCGCTGCCTGCTTCGTTGATTGCGCGGGCCAGCATTTCGATCACATTGGTGATGCGCGCCTGAGAGATATTGCCGTCAGGGTATTTGGCTTTGAACGCTTGATAATAGGCCTCGGCCCGGTCACTGACGGGGGGGTTGATCTGCCCTTCGGCCACCAAACGCAAAGCACCTTTACCAGTTTCACCAAAGGCTGCGGTGATCCCGTCAGCGGCGGCGTAATAGGTAAAGATCGGCCCGTCATAGCCGTTCTCTAGCACTGATTTGCCAAGACCCAGCATATCCGCACCCCAGTTCCCGGTGATGATCGCATCTGTTTCGGCAGCGACGATCTTGCGGCTATAGGGCGTGAAGTCTTTGACCTTGCCAATCGGGTGCAATTCATTGCCAACGATGGTGATGTCAGGGCGTTTTTCGGCAATAAACCGTTCGGCCGCAGCAGCCACGGCTTTACCAAAGGAATAGTCTTGCCCAATGATGTAGACGTTTTTGATGTTCTCGTCGGCTGCAATCACATTTGTAAGTGCATCCATTTTGATGTCGGCATTGGCGTCAAAGCGGAAGTGCCAAAAGTTGCACTTGTCGTTGGTTAAAGCCGGATCAACCGCCGAATAATTCAGGAACAGCACCCGGTCGTCGGGGTTGCGGCGGTTGTGTTTGTCGATCGCTTCGGTCAACGCGTTGGCCACACCTGAAGAATTGCCCTGAGCAATGTAGCGAATGCCTTGATCGATAGCGACTTGCAGTTGGATCAACGATTCCTTGGGGCTGATCTTGTTGTCAAAGGCCACGATTTCGAACAAGTCGCCATCCAGGACACCACCTTCGGCATTCACCAACTGGTCAGCTGCAAATTCGTATTGATGCAACCCATTCACACCCGTGCCCGCAAAGGGGCCGCTCAGTGGGTCGATAAAGGCGATTTTGACAGGGTCTGCGGCACTGGCAAGGGCACTGACAGTCAGAGTCAGCGCGGCAGCCACGCCAAGCGTGATAGGTCTGCGCATTATGTGTTCCTCCCTAGAACATGGTCCCGGCACGGGCCCCTCTATATGGGCAGTTCTGGCGCAGGATATCGCCAGCGTTGCACAACGCTGAAATAAGTCAAGCGTTCTGGTGCAGGGCATGTTCGTGCTATGGGTGAGGAACGAGCACAACCACGCCACATTACATTTGGAAGGTAAGGGTTTGTATTAAATCACTTAAGTGCCTTCAACGCATTCTCTGCAAAGACCGGAACAAAGGCGCCCATTTGCTTTGCGCGTGCGGGATTGGACGCATTCCCATCTACCGCCCGACGGTATACGCCCTGAATAATCGCCGCCATTCGAAAGAAACAGAAGGCAAGGTAATATCCAAAATTGTCGATACCGGGCAGTTTGCGACGCGTGCAATAAGCCTCGATAAACGCCTGATCAGAAGGCAACCCAAGACTGGCACGATCAATTCCCGCCAGCCCGCGTCCCTGCGCACCCGCAGGCAACTGCCATTGCATAATGACACTGGCCAAATCGGCAAAAGGATGACCAATCGTGCTCAGTTCCCAGTCAAGAACGGCAAGACACCGCGTTCCGGCCCCTTCAAAAATCATGTTGTCGATCCGGTAATCCCCATGCACCAAAGTGCGCTGCCCGTCATCGGCAGGCATTTCGTCGACCAGCCGTTCCATAAGCGTGTTCATAGCCGCCAGGTCTTCGGTCTCAGAGGCGCGGTATTGTTTGGACCAGCGCGCCACCTGCCGCTCAAGGTAGTGACCAGGCGCACCATAATCACCTAGACCCACTGCATCGATATCCACGTCATGCAAAGCCGCCAACACGCGGTTCATGTCATCCATCACGGCGGTGCATTGGCCTGCGCTTAACCCCTCGAGCGTTGGTTCGTCAAAATTGCGTCCAACGACGTGATCCATCACATAGAAGTCCGACCCAATGACGCCCGTATCCTCGCACAGCACATGCATCCGTGCGACAGGCACCTCGCTGTCAAACAACGCGCGCTGCACACGAAACTCGCGATCCACCGCATGCGCAGACTTAAGCAACTGCCCCGGTGGCTTGCGGCGCAGTACATAATTGCCTGCACCCGTCTTGAGCAGGAAAGTTGGATTCGACTGCCCGCCTTCGAACTTTACGGCCTCAACAGGGGCATCAAAGCCCGGCAAGTGATCACGCAAAAAGCTGAAACCGCATCCAAATCCAAGTGTTGAGAATCAGCCATCTTTGCCTCCAAATTCTAATGCCAAACGTGCGCCTGCAGCTGCATATTCGCGCGCCATGCGTTCAACGATATCGCCTGCGAGGCCGACAGATTTAATAGCACCGATGCCCTGTCCCGACCCCCAAATTGTCTTCCACGCTTTAGGCTTGGATGACCCAGAAGCAAAGTTCATTTTTGTCGCGTCGGCTTGGGGCAGGTTGTCTGCGTCCATACCCGCCGCCTCGACTGAACCGCGCAAATAATTCCCCCATACCCCGGTGAAAAGAGAAGAATAGACGATATCCTCTGCACCAGACTCAACGATCATTTGCTTGTATTCGTTTGGGCGTTGGCCTCCTGCGTCGCTATAAAGGGTGATCCAACATAGCCGAAATCGGCTCCAAGCGCGCAGGCGGCCAGCAAGGCCTCGCCTGTGGCGATGGACCCAGATAGCGCCAATGGACCATCAAACCACTCTCTTATCT
>CAZJAW010000285.1:0-3906 GCA_964544035.1 uncultured Rhodobacterales bacterium | reverse complement strand
GTATAAGGTCATCATCACCTCGGCCGTGCAAAGTATCGTTACCTGCACCGCCGGTCATAGTATCGGCATTGTCAGTGCCGAACTGGAATTCGTCGCCATCCGTGACTTGTATTTCTACGCCGTCGGGTTCGGTGTTTGGGGTTGATGTTTGGGTTTCAATATCCGCCAAATCTGACGACGCACCGGTCGGTTCGGCGGCATCTTGTTCATTTTTGTCGGCGTCCAAGTCAGCATTGGACTCGTCTGGCCCTGCACCAAAAATCGATTCCATTTCGACAACGGAGACAGAACCGACAGCGAAAAGACCCATTAATCCAGCAAGCCAAAGCATTGCGTATTCCCGTATAGCTGGCACATTGCGCCATCTTTTCGATATGACAACCTCGCTCAAAAATGCAAAGCGTTTCCAAATTTGTGGTTAGCAACTGGTGTATCTGTTCAGAGGACTTGCGTCAGAGGTTCCAGCGTTCGGGACGTTGTGCGTAGGGAAGGTAGAGCGGGTGTTTTGGGTGTCCAGCTTTGGATAGGCCCAGATGAAATAGCGGACGATTCAGCCGGGACAGCATCATGGCTACTTGATCTCCTCGATCCAAATGTGCGCCATGGGTGCCCCATGCGGCGATAACATCGGTAGCCCATGTAGCACGTTCCAGAATAACGGCGTCATTGTCCGCTCCAACTGGGTCTTCGGCTGCACGCATAGCTTTGGGATCCGTATCGCGCCACGCAAAAATATTGGTTACTGCAAAACTTCCATAGCCAAGCGTACGGGCGCGCCGTTCGCAACGTTCTACCGTGGGGTCGTTTTGCACTTCGGTGGCGGTCGAGGGGTTCAGCATCACAAAATTCACCCGTGTCCCCGCGCCATCCCAGATGCGCGTCAGGCTATAACGGTAACGTTCGCAATCCGAATAGATCGCGGTCGAAGGCGCGTCGCCCTTGGTGTGTGTGCGGGTAATCATGTGGTGTGTTGTGCCAGTGCCGTTCGTCGGCTGCAAGTTCGGTGCATGGGTCAGAAAATAAATGGCCGCCCAGCAATGCTGGGCGACCTGACGCGCTCTGTGAGTGGAGGCTTTAGCCTGGGAGAGCGGTCATTCAGGCCATGGCTGCAGTGCGGGTTTCTGTGCCGCGGGGGTACAGAACCGCCCCCTTGGCTTCCATGATCGCAGCAGCCACGAGGGCGTAAACAATGTGGCCCCAAAGTGCGACCCATGTGATCCCGGTAAAGCCAAGGAATGCGGGCATGCCGGCCACAAGGTGTGCCATGATGTAAAGTGCAAAGACCCAAAGCGCGACGCCATATGCGGTGGCTGTCACAATCCAAGGCAGGCGGGGCAGGATGGCCAATTGGATTGGGCGGGCGACGGCGAAATATCCGACGGCGTAAAAGACCAACCCGGTGACGGCGTGCAGCAGATCTGCGGCACCTTTAGGAGCAACACCAAATACGGATTTGAGGGTAGATCCAGCAAGGCCCACGGGGGCCAGTTTGGCATAACCAAACAGGGGCGAGAGCCCTTTTCCAAATGCATCGAATGCGATGGTGGCAAATGCACCTGCGGCTAGAACGATGCCAACATTGCGAAGTGTAATTTGTGTCATCTGTCGTCTCCGAATTGCGATCTGTTTGTCGCTGTATGGAGTACAGGTGGGGGAGAAGGCATGGGCTGCATACCCTGCCTCACGAAGCCATGACGCGATGCGCGGATTTTGTAACATAAAGGCGCCGTGACGCCACGGCACACCCCAAAGCGTTCCTGTTCGCGCGCGCGAATTGAAACATTTGTTGCCTAAGTCAGAGGTTGAAAACCCGCGCCGGGTGCAATTCGCCCGCCTTGTAACGCCCGACGGCGACAGGAACGCCATCAAAGGACGCCCACGCTTCGTCGCCATATTCAACATCAGATGCCAAAACCATGCCAGGATTGCCATTGCGCAGCTTTGCGGCCCCCTCGGCGGTCAGGCGCAATTCGGGCAAATCAACAAGGCCCTCGGCAACGGGGCGTAAGTGTGCATCGAGTTCGGGGGTTTGGGCCATGGCTTCGATCTGTTCCATGGTCAGACCGTCTTGGGCATCAAACGGTCCCGACCAGATGCGGCGCAATTCACGCACGTGGCCGTAGGATCCCAACGTTTCGCCCAAGTCGCGGGCAATGGAGCGTACATAGCCACCTTTGCCACACGTCATTTCAAGTGCGACATGATCCGCATCGGGGCGGCCAATCATCACCAATTCCTCGACCCAAAGCGGGCGGGCGGCGATTTCCATGTCTTCGCCGTCACGTGCACGTTTATAGGCGCGCTCTCCGTCTATCTTTACAGCCGAGAATTGCGGCGGCACTTGCATGATGTCGCCGACAAAGGCACCCAACGCAGCTTTGATTTCGGCGTCCGAGGGCCGGGTATCAGAGGTGTTGATGATTTGCCCTTCGGCGTCATCGGTGTTTGTCGCCTGCCCCAAACGTACAGTGAAGGTATAGGCCTTGAGCGCATCTGTGATGTATGGGACGGTTTTTGTCGCCTCGCCCAGTGCCACGGCCAGAACGCCCGTCGCATCGGGATCAAGCGTCCCTGCGTGTCCGGCTTTTTTTGCACCAAACGCCCAGCGGACTTTGTTCACGATAGCGGTTGAGGTCGGTCCGGCGGGTTTGTCGATGATCAGCCAGCCGGAAATGTCGCGCCCTTTGCGTGTGCGGCCCATGGGATACCTTTGTTAGTCTCAAGGAATAAGGGCTGCCGCGTATCGCAGCCGTTGCGCCCTTGTCAATCGGCAGGGGCGACGGTGCCTATAATAGGGCCAAGGGAAAAGCCAATATCGTTGCGATTGAGTTCAGGCGCATAGAGACGCGAGATATTGCCATCTAGAAACAGCGCATTGGGTGTCTTGAGATGATCACGAAAGAGGCTACCAAATTCGTGAAAGGTTACAGGGCTACGCGAAATCGCAAAGATCGCCGTTTTGCCGTCTGCGCTGGTGCCCACACCGTTGCGGATGTAACGAGAGGTGCTATCGACCAGAAAGCGCGGATGCAGTGCACCATCTATCACCAGCATAGGCCCAGATTGAGTTGCAAAGGTGCAGGTGGGGCTCTCATCGACGAATTTGAGTGTTTCGATGACCGCAGCACTGTTTTGTTCAATACAAAAGATACCATTGGGCAACAGGCCAAAATTGCCTGGTCCGGCATTCGGGATCACGCGCATGATCTCTTTGCCGTTTTCCACATAATATCCGACGGGCGCACGGTCGCTGTGATACATGCCTGCGTTCATCGCAAAGGTAAGTTGTTCGCCTTTGTCCTCAAGGGACCGGTCTACTGCTCCGAACTGCCCCAAAACTGTATCGCTGTCATCATAAAGAAAAAGCCGCAAATCGTCCGTCGCCATGTCGATCGCGCAAATGGCGTAACCTGTGCCTTCATACTCGACGTTTTCGCATGTCGCAGCCAACGCCGGGGCACTTGATGCGACCAGCGCAAGAAAGGCGGCGCGGATCATGCCTCTGTATCCCTGCGCACGTCGTCTTGATTCAACATCCGACGAGTCTCATCCATTTGGTCGAACGTTTCGTCCAATTGAAAGCGCAGATCGGGTGAATGCTTGAGCGCCATTTTCTTAGACACCAAACGGCGCAGTTCGCCTTTGTTACGGGCGAGCAGCTTGAGCACGTCCTCTTTCCCTTCACCGCCCAAAGGCAGCACATAGGCAGTGGCAATCTTGAGGTCGGGCGACGTGCGTACTTCGCCCACTGTGATCGACAGACGGTTGAGGTCGGTGTCATGCACATCGCCGCGCGCTAACACTTCGGACAACGTCCGACGGATCAGTTCGGCCACACGCAGTTGACGTTGAGACGGGCCACCGCCCTCAGAGAATTTGTTCTTACCCATAAGACCCATCTAAGGT
>CAZJAW010000284.1:0-3908 GCA_964544035.1 uncultured Rhodobacterales bacterium | reverse complement strand
TCACAAATATGCTCGTGTGACGCTGCTATGTCGGGGCGCGGCGAATCCTGCGGCTGGCTCTTTTTGTTCGCGTGCACCGGCGCTCGTCATTGGCGCTTTTTCGGCATCATTTTCAGAGGATGACTGCCCATTCCTGTTGTGCTTTTTGCGGGGGCTGAGGGTGAAGAAAAGGTGTAAAAAACCGCTGGATTGTAGCCGCCAAACAGTAAACGGCTTTGAGTTTCCCCAAAGCCGCGTACCGAGTGAAAAAAAGAGGTAGTAAAAGTGCGTCAGAACAGGCTTCTGAGCCCTTTCTTCTTGGTGAAAGAATATTTGGGTTCAAATTTTTCCTTCGCACCGAAGGAGTGAGTGGTCGCGGATTTTTTTTGCTTGAGGGCGTTGTGCTGGTCAAACTTAGTTAAGCTTCGGGAGTTATTGAACTTGAGGCTGGCATTGATCGTTTGGAAATCGTCTTCAAACACGTGCAAGGTTTCGGTCTGCGTGTCGATTGATGGAACGGCTGCAGTGGCGGGGACAAAGGTATTTAACGCGACGGCGGCGGCCATAGCTACGATCAGAAGCGGCGTTTTGAATGCTTTGATATTCATGTTCTCTCTCCTCTGTTGCGTTGTTCGTCTTGAGACAGAGATAACAAAAAATGACTGTAACAATAAGGGACTGTTCGGTCACGAAACGTCGTGGAAAAGAGCCATTAGCGTGAGCGAAATGGTCTGTGTGGCGATTAATTTGTTTCAAAAACAGAAGGTTGCGATGAAGAAATTCTGTAACAATTGCCGAAATTATAGATGCGGATACCGGCTGCATCCAGCCATTTGCAGATTTTGACCCTGCGTCACTTTCCTTTAAAGGGTGCCATTCCGGCGCGCGCCAGTTCATCCGCACGTTCATTTTCGGCGTGACCGGCATGCCCTTTGACCCATTTCCACGACACCGTGTGGCGCGCTTGCGCTTCGTCGAGTCGTTTCCACAAGTCCGCATTGGCCACTGGCTTCTTGGCTGCGTTTTTCCAGCCGTTGCGTTTCCAGCCGTGTATCCAACTGGTGATCCCGTTTTTGACGTAGTTGCTGTCGGTCACAACAGTGATGTTGCTGGCGCGGTCCAAGGCCTCTAGGGCCGCTATCGCGGCCATCAATTCCATCTTGTTGTTTGTGGTCTGCGCTTCGCCGCCCTTCAACTCGCGTTCTTTGATGATCTTGCCGCCCTCAGATGCCCGCAGCAACGCGCCCCACCCGCCGGGGCCGGGATTGCCCGAACAGGCGCCATCTGTGTACGCGAATAACTCAGCCACGTTTTTTCCCTTGAACTTTAATGAAACGAGCCATTTTGCCGTCCAATCCCATGTCCTCGCCTGTGCGGGAAAAGTCCACCTCAAACCCTGTTTGGTTCAGAAGCGCCAAAAGAGCGTCTTTTGTCATATAGGAGTAAAGCCGCCCGATCTGGTCACGTTTTTCGCCAGTGCCAAGCTTGGTGCCAAAATGCAAAAGCCCACTGGGTTTTAAGGCGCGCGCGATGGCGGCAAAGTGGTCGGGCCAGTCTACAAGCGGCGTGTGCAACATTGAAAAGTTGCACCAGATGCCGTCATAGGCGGCGATTTCGGTCAAGTCTGCGTACACCGCCTGACGTGCGGTGACGCCCGAAAGTTTTTCAGCCATTTCGATCATCTCGGGGACAGGGTCCCAAGCGTGCGCGTCCATACCGGCCGCAGCCATTGCGCCAGCTGAAAAGCCCGGCCCAGACCCTAGATCAAGCACACGCCCCCCTTTGGGTAGGTTCGAAATGAAGCGCAATAGGTCCGGGCTTGCGGCCTCTCCATTTGTCATCTTGGCATAGTCTGCAGCCTTTGCCGCATAGACGGATAGGGTTTCAGCGTCACTCATCTCAGATCACCGTTAAGGTTAGGCAGGCACCACAATGGCCGTCAATAATGTGCGCAGAGTCATCCACCAACACAAGGCTGTCTTCAGGCCGGTTCGCGCAGCACGCGTGGCACTTTGAATTCTACATTTTCTACAGCTGTCTCGACCACTTCGACGGTTACGTCGAAACGAACATTAAACGCGTCAATCACTTCGTTGATCAAGACTTCGGGTGCTGAGGCCCCTGCTGTTATGCCGACAGATGTGATTCCCTCAATGCTGCGCCAATCGATGTCTGAAGCACGCTGCACCAATTGGGAATATGAACAACCCGCGCGCGCACCCACTTCGACCAACCGTTTGGAGTTCGAAGAGTTGGGCGCACCAACGACGAGCATAGCGTCACATTTAGGCGCCATCGCTTTGACGGCTTCTTGGCGGTTCGTTGTGGCATAACAAATGTCTTCTTTGTGCGGGCCAACGATATTTGGAAACCGGGCATGCAATGCTGCGACAATGCCCGCAGTGTCATCGACCGACAGGGTGGTCTGCGTGACAAAGGCAAGATGGTTCGGATCGCGGACCTGCACCTGCGCCACATCCTCGACTGTTTCGACCAGCAACACATCACCTTCCGGCAACTGACCCATGGTGCCGACAGTTTCGGGATGGCCCGCGTGACCAATCATTATCATCTGCAAGCCAGCATCAGCATGGCGTTGCGCTTCGATATGGACTTTGGAGACAAGCGGGCAGGTGGCATCGACAAAAACCATGTTGCGCGCCTGTGCGGCTTGGGGGACGGATTTGGGTACACCGTGGGCAGAAAAAATGACCGGGCGATCATCCGGGCAGTCGGATAATTCCTCGACAAAAATAGCACCTTTGTCGCGCAAGCCATCGACGACGAATTTGTTGTGTACGATTTCATGGCGCACATAGACTGGCGCCCCCCATTTCTCGAGTGCCATCTCCACGATCTTGATCGCGCGGTCCACGCCTGCGCAAAACCCGCGAGGGGCGGCCAAATAAAGGATCAGTGGGGGATTTGACATAGGGTGGTCTCCGGGGCGTGTCACGTGTCCCAGAGGTAAGGGGTTCGGCGGGCCGGGTCCAGCCCACCGAAAGGTGTTGATTAGCCTTCGGCTTCGATGCGTTCGACTTGCTCTGGCGTGAATTCGCGCGGAGGGCGTCCGATCACGTCTTTCAATTCATCAAGTTCAATGAAGTTGTCGGCCTGGCGGCGCAACTCGTCCGAGATCATGGGCGGTTGGCTGCGGATGGTAGAGACCACCGACACCCGCACCCCTTGGCGTTGCAGGCTTTCGATCAGTGGACGGAAATCACCGTCGCCAGAGAACAGCACAATGTGGTCAACCCTTGGGGCCAATTCCATAGCATCGACTGCCAGTTCGATATCCATGTTACCTTTTACTTTACGTCGACCCATGCTGTCGGTGTATTCTTTGGCCGGCTTTGTGATCATGGTGAAGCCATTGTAGTTCAACCAGTCCACAAGTGGGCGGATGGGTGAATACTCGTCGTTTTCGAGCAACGCGGTGTAGTAAAAAGCTCTGAGCAATTTGCCGCGTCGCATGAATTCTTGGCGTAGGAGTTTGTAGTCGATGTCAAACCCGAGCGCTTTTGCAGCGGCATAAAGGTTCGATCCATCAATGAACAACGCAAGTCGTTCGTCTTTATAAAACATAAAAGGTCCTTCCGAAAATTCGGTAGCCGCTTTAGTTATGGTTTGAGTGAGTGAATCTCGATCAAAGCGGTGACTTGAAAATAGGCGATTTAAAATATGTCGCAAGACACAGATGTACTTAAAATGGGGGGAAAATCGCTCACTATCGCATCACAATTGCTAGTTGCGCTGGGTTCGAACATGAATTCCGAGGCTGGAACGCCTGCTCAGGCCCTTCAACGTGCGATTGCTGAGCTAGAGCGTGCGGGCGCAGTGATTCGTGCGCAAAGCCTATTTTACACCACTCCCGCAATGCCCGCGGGCATTGGGCAGGACTTTGTAAACGCCGCATTGGTTGTAGAAGC
>CAZJAW010000283.1:0-3914 GCA_964544035.1 uncultured Rhodobacterales bacterium | reverse complement strand
TGTATTTCATCTGATGTTGGCCCACAAAAACCATGCGGCCAACGCCAGTTCGATACCGCCAAACACAAGAACCTTGCCTAAGGGCGGTTTATCAAAGGCCAGCGACAGCATCCGCCCCGTTGCCGCCCCCATAAACGCAAAACCAATCATTGCGTAAGCCAAGGGCTCACCAAGCCAGATCGCCGCGCCACCAGCCACCACGAACAATCCACCGACACTGGCGCGCATCTCGCTTAGGCCCATGGTGCTGGTGGTCGGGGCAAGATCCAGCGCAGACGCCGTGTAGCGCGGCGCAAGAAAGCCAAAAAGACCAAAGCCAATGGTCAGGAGTGCGGCGATGATGTTCAGGATGTCGATCATGCGGAGTTAGGTAGAGTGTGCGACCCGTGACGGCAAGGTAGGTAGGTCAGGATCGGGACTGCGCTTTCTTAACGCGCGCGCTGACGACTGTATGAGCCAGCTCGCGCGTATAGGCGGCAAGTTCTGCAAGGCTGTCGTCGGTTTTTACGGCATCCTGCGCTTGCAAAGCATCGGCGATGTCGGTGTGCAATGCGACAATGGCTTCGCGAGACCGCGCCGTAAACGTGATCATGTTCATGAGTGGCTGCATTGCCTCAACAGCGCCGGCAAGTTGATAGCTAAGCACTTTGTTGCCAGCACCATCCACCAGCGCGCGGTGAAAGGTAACGTCTGAAGCACAAAAAGCCTCGTCCGTGAGCCCGGGCTGAGATTGGCGGTGGATTTCGGCGCGCATTGTGGCCAACTGATCCGGTGTGCGGCGTTGCGCAGACAAGGGCGCACAGGCACGTTCCAACGCATAGCGCGCTTCGCAGGCTACATCAAAACTGACTGCGTTCATCGACAAGAGCAACGTTGAGGTTGTGACCTGCTGATCATAGGCCTCTTCAAAGCGTAGGCGGTTCACAAAAGCGCCGCCTGTCGCCCCGCGTTGTGTGCGGATCAACGATTGTGCGGCCAGCCGCTTTAACGCTTCGCGCACCGTGGGGCGGGAGACTTCGAATTGATCAGCAAGCTCAGCTTCGCTTGGAAGACGCTGATCTACAATCAAATCACCAGCAACGATGGCGTCACGGATCGCTTGCGCGATCTGTGCAGATAAATCTTTGGGGCTGTTCGGATCAATTTTCATTTGTCATACATATTAATGTCTGACATTTAAACTAGCAAGCTTTGAGTCGGCCAATGTCAGGGAGGGCAAATGCCACATCTTATTCGTTCCACACTGTGGCTGGGCTTTTTCGGCGCCATTTTGGCGGCGTGGTGGATGATGTACGCGATGTCCGTTTCTATGGACCTCGACCTGTTGGGGCGCCCCGGCGAAATGGGCGCACGCATGGCGGCAATGGATCCACGCATGCCGATGGATATGCCAATGGCGCGGTTTGGACCGTTGTTTGGGATGTGGGCGGTGATGATGGCGGCGATGATGTTGCCGACGATGGTGCCAACTTTGCGCAGCTACGAAGACCTGATGGTCAGTGCTGATGGCACCCGCGCCGGCTGGGGTGGCGTCATCCTTGGATATTTTGTCGTTTGGGTCGCGTTTGCGGCGCTGATCACAGGCGTGCAATTGGCACTGCTTTATGGCGGCGTGGTGGATATGCTGGGCATTGCCAAAACGACGATTTTCGCAGGGTTGTTGTTAATCGCCGTCGGCGCTTTTCAATTCACGCGCGCCAAGGAAATCTGCCACGGGGTGTGCCATTCGCCGATGACGTATTTCTTGGGCCATTGGCGCATTGGCATGCAGGGTGGGTTTCGAATGGGGCTTGGCCTTGGCGCGTTTTGCGTAGGGTGCTGCTGGGGCTTTATGGCGCTCGGCTTTGTGGGCGGTGTGATGAGCCTGGCTTGGATGGGTCTTGCCACACTGTTCATGGTGCTCGAAAAATTGCCGCAAGTGGGGCACGTCGTTACAAAACCAATGGGGGCGATCCTGATCGTCGCTGGTCTGGCCGTTCTGGTCTGGCCCTATATCGGAGGAGCTTGAAATGGCAGTAAAGAAACGTCCTGACGCGGACCGGTTGCCGATCAGCCAACGCATCGACAGCCGTATGCCCAACCCCGGACGGCGCAAAATGACGCCGACTGAATGGGCGATCAAGGGTGAATTGTTTCTCAACTGCTCGTGCGAATTGTTCTGTCCTTGCGTTGTTTCACTTGGCGCGCACCCGCCCACCGAGGGGCACTGTCATGCGTGGATGGCCATCGCCATCGACGAAGGGCACTACGAGGGCGAAGACCTGTCAGGTCTGAACGTCGGTCTTATGGTCGACATTCCGGGCCGTATGGGCGAGGGCGGCTGGCGCGTCGCAGCATATGTGGATGAACGTGCAAGCGGCAAAGCCTATAACGGGATATTGCAGATTTTCTCGGGCGCTGCTGGCGGCACCACTGGGCTGTTCACCATGTTGGTCAGCGACATTGTGGGCGCTGAGCGCGAAAAGGTCGAAATCGTGCGCGATGGCAAAAAGCGCGGCCTTTACATCGGACGCAAAATTCAAGGCGAGATCGAAATGATCACCGGAAAGTCCGAAGAGCATCCGGTCATGATCACCAACTCAAAATACTGGATGGGGCCCGACATCATCGCGGCGCGCGGTCTAAAATCCAAAGTGCGTGACTATGGCCGCATCTGGGACTTTGGCGGCAAATCTGCAGAGATCTGCCCGATTGATTGGAAAGGCCCCAAACCGTGATCGAAGCGGGCTATGTCCGAACCATGGCGCGCTATAACACGTGGCAGAACCGGCAACTGACGCAAATGCTGACAGGGGTGGATGACGCGGTTCTACGCAAGGATCGCGGTGCGTTCTTTGGATCAATCATCGAGACGTTGAATCATATCCTGTTCGCAGATGCGCTGTGGATGTGCCGCTTTGATCCACGGCTTCCAGCACCTGACAAAGATGTCGATCATCTGAATTTCACGCCGACCTTTGCCGTCTGGAGCGCCGAGCGTTTTCGGATGGATGGGGCAATTCGAATGTGGGCAGACACTTTGCGCACGTTGGATTTGCGCGGGCAATTGACGTGGCATTCCGGAACGTTGGGGCAAGACCTGACTCAGCCGTTTGACCTGTGTGTGACGGGGTGGTTCAACCACCAAACGCATCATCGCGGCCAAGTTCATGCAATGATGACGGCCGCGGGGCTGAAGGCACCCGTTAGCGACCTTGTCTACATGCCGGAGGATACCTGATGTCGATGATTTCCACTTCTCGGCGCCTGCGACGCACACCGTTTTCCGACGGTGTCGAAGCGGCGGGTGTCAAAGCCTATACAGTCTACAACCGCATGTTACTTCCGACTGTTTTTGAAAGTGTGGAAGCAGACTACCGTCACTTAAAGGACCATGTTCAGGTTTGGGACGTGTCTGCTGAGCGACAGGTCGAACTGCGCGGCCCGGATGCGGGGCGCTTGATGCAGATGCTGACCCCGCGCGACTTGCGCCGGATGCTGCCGGGGCAGTGCTATTATGTGCCGATCGTGGACGAAACTGGCGGCATGTTAAATGACCCCGTTGCAGTGAAGCTAAGCGAAGATCGGTGGTGGATTTCCATTGCGGACTCAGACTTGCTGCTTTGGGTGAAAGGCATCGCCAACGGGTATCGTTTGGATGTGTTGGTGGACGAGCCGGATGTTTCTCCTCTTGCGGTTCAGGGGCCAAAGGCCGATGCGCTGATGGCACGTGTTTTTGGAGACCGCATTCACGACATCCGGTTTTTCAGGTTCGATATGTTCCAATACGAGGGGCATGATCTGGCCATCGCACGTTCTGGTTATTCCAAGCAGGGAGGCTTTGAGATTTACGTCGAAGGGGCCGAGGTTGGGATGCCTTTGTGGAACGAATTGTTTGCCGCTGGCGAAGATCTGAATGTCCGCGCAGGCTGCCC
>CAZJAW010000282.1:0-3916 GCA_964544035.1 uncultured Rhodobacterales bacterium | reverse complement strand
ACCTTATGATGGTCGCAGGCAAAGAAATCGAAGCATGCATCCAACGTCTTGCGCAGATGGCGCGGGCAAGCGGAATCCACCTAATCATGGCGACGCAGCGTCCGTCGGTTGATGTCATCACCGGTACGATCAAGGCAAACTTCCCCACGCGGATTTCTTTCCAAGTGACGTCGAAAATCGACAGCCGCACCATTCTGGGCGAGATGGGGGCCGAACAGCTGTTGGGTATGGGCGACATGCTTTACATGGCTGGTGGGGCCAAGATCACGCGTTGTCACGGACCGTTTGTGTCAGACGAAGAGGTCGAAGAAGTGGTCAACCACCTCAAAGCCTTTGGTGTGCCGGATTACGTCAGCGGCGTTTTGGACGGACCAGATGAAGACAAGGAAAGCAGCATCGATGCGGTGCTGGGTCTTGGTGGCAATACGGACGGCGAAGATGCGCTTTATGACTCGGCAGTGGCCATCGTCATTAAAGATCGCAAGTGCTCGACCTCTTACATCCAACGCAAACTGGCGATTGGGTATAACAAGGCCGCGCGTCTGGTCGAGCAGATGGAAGATCAAGGTCTCGTCAGCAGCGCAAACCACGTGGGCAAGCGCGAAATCTTGGTGCCTGAACAAGGCTAAAACGCAATTGCGGTGCATGCTTGGTACACGTTTTGTGAACAGGTTGTGTACCCGCGGTCTTGGGTGCAGAATTTAAAAAACGAAAAAGGATCGCCCATTGCGCGCGATCCTTTGCCACTGAAAGTGGCTTGCTATCGCATATCATCGCAGACCGTCCTATATTTAGATCAACGACAATGATCCGAAAGGACGGACCGTAAAAATGACAATGGTTTCACGTATCGCAGCAGTTGCACTGACCGTTTCTATCGCACAGGGCGCTTGGGCTGATAAACTGCCCTTGGGCTCAATCTCTAGCTACCTCAATGACCTCAAAACGGTCGAGGGTACGTTCACACAGATCAACGATGACGGAACGGTCGACACTGGCAACATTTACATCAAACGACCGGGCAAGATGCGTTTTGAATACAACGCGCCCAATTCCGCACTCGTGGTGGTGTCGGCGAATGCTGTCTACATCACAGATTCAAAGTCAAATCAGCCACCAGAAACCTATCCGTTGAAACGCACGCCTTTGTCGCTGATCCTTGCGCGCAATGTGAACCTTGCGAAAGCGAACATGGTGGTGGGGCATGACTTTGATGGCACCGCGACTGTCGTCACAGCCCAAGATCCTGAGCATCCCGAATACGGCAATATCCAAATGAAATTCACGGAAAACCCGGTGCAATTGCGTCAGTGGGTCATCAACGATGATGGCGGTGGGCAAACTACGGTCGTGTTGGGCGAAGTGAAAGTAGGCGGGAACCTTTCAAATCGTCTGTTTGACGAACCTCGCTAAAATTAGGATGCAGGGCAGGTCAGATGGACCGCCCTGCAAAAATGCTTAGGTACAAGACCGCAGCTGTACCGCATACAAGTTGGAACGCTGACCCACTTCGCCTGCCACACGTACCAGCCACGGCTTGCTGTTGTAGGACCCGCGGGCAAAGCCCGTGCGGCCTTCGTGGTAGGCAAGGTATTGGTTGCGAGCGTCTGAAAGTGGCACGCCAAGTCTCGACTGGGTCTGCGCCATGTACCATCCCATAAAATCTGTCGCGTCCTTGATGCGGTCCCGCCGAGCAGAGCGTTTGCCCGTCTGGTCTTGGTATTCTTCCCACGTGCCATCCAGCGCCTGACTGTAGCCATAGGCACTAGACTGCCGCCCGAGTGGCACCACACCTGCCGCATAGCGAAACGGCGTACGCGCGTCTGAAACGAATTTACTTTCCTGATAGATGGTCGCCATCTGCACGTGGACTGGTACGCCGTATTTGCGCTCAGCCGCTTTGAAGGCCGCTAGGTATGTCGGGCGTTCTGACAGGATCGAACAAGCGTTGTCCAACTGACGGGGGGCTTTGCCCGACCCGACACCACAGCTGGCAGCCAAAAGAACCAATGCCATCACGCGAAAGAGTTTGCTCATCTGCCTCGCTCGCTTTTTGTTTGTTTTGCGAAAGCATAGCGAAAAATAGCGGCGTTGGAAATCACGAAAACTTATAGAACGGCGGCAAGGACCAAAGGCAAAGCAACCACCGACATGACCGTCGATGTGACGACCAAACCCGCAACCGGAGGTGCATCGGCCCCGTATTTTTCCGCCAACAAGTACGACGTTACAGCGACTGGCGTCGCCACCTGCAAAACGAGAACGCCGAACGCTGTTGGGTCCAGTTCAAAAAACAGGCCCACACCCCAAGCAACGCCGACGCACAATGCCAGCTTAACCAGTGACAAAAGCGTTGCCTGCATCAACCCGTGCGCCGACAGGCGGGCTATGGCGACACCAAGCGTGATGAGCATGACGGGAATAACGATCTGACCGATTAGACTAAGGGTGTTTGTCAGAAACTCAGGTGTCTCCCAGCCTTGCCACAGGAAAATGATGCCAAGCACTGTGCCCCAGGCCAGAGGTTCGCGCAAAACCTTTCCCAGTGACCCGGCCCCGGCCACCAGCCAGATGCCGTAGGTGTAGGCCAACAGTGCCATAACGGCGAAGACAATGATCGCATAGCTAAGGCCAATGTCGCCAAAGGCGAACAAAGCCAACGGCAGGCCCAGATTGCCAGTATTCCCAAAGATCAACGGCGCAGCATAGGTGCGTCTTTCCAAGCGCAATGCTCGGACCAAAATTATGAACGCTAAGGTGATGATTCCGTAGGCCACCACAGCCGCCAGCGACAGCGCCGTAAGTGCGGCAGGATCGATTCGCGTTTCCATTAAAGAAACAAAAATGAGGCACGGTAGCGAAAGCGTCATCGCCAGTTGGGTGACAAATTCGATGCGATATTCCAGCCCAGCCTTGACCCAAACAAAGCCAATACTGGCTAAAATAAACACTGGGGCAACGACTTGCAGGACTGTTACTGTCAGGTTCACAGACTGTTTCCAGTAAAATGGGCTCAATTATTGGACAAATGTCCCTTGCACCGTGTAGTCACGGGGTTTAGGGGGCGCAATACCATGTTGAGAACACGCGCTAAATATCATTTGGGCCAAGTTGTCCGGCACAAAAAGCACCCCTTCCGGGGGGTGGTTTTTGACGTGGACCCCGAGTTTTCCAATACGGATGAATGGTACGAAGCGATCCCCGAGGACAGCCGGCCAAAAAAGGCGCAACCTTTCTATCATCTGCTCGCGGAAAACGACCAAAGCTATTACGTCGCTTACGTGTCTGAACAAAACCTGGTGGCAGACTATTCTGGTGAACCGGTGGATCACCCGGACATCCCAGACTTGTTTGGTCCCTTTCAGGACGGCACCTATCCGTTGCACTTCCAACTGAATTGACGAAAAAGTGCGCGACGAATGCGCACCCTTCATTCCATTTAGTACCCCAAAGCACATCCATCTTTGCGCGGGTCACTGGCGCCTTCCAACACACCATCGTCACGTATTGCAATCGCCTGCGCGCCGCCGATGGCGACGTCTGGAATGGAAACGTTGTGACCCAAATCTGATAAGTCGGCGCGCACTGCGTCGCTGTAGCCGCGTTCGACTTTCATGTCTCCGTTGTCGCTAAAGGCGCGCGGGGCGTCGATGGCGCTTTGGGGGTCCATGCCGAAGTCGACTAAGTTGCTGACAAAGCGCGCGTGACCGTTGGGTTGGTAGGCTCCGCCCATAACGCCAAATGGCATGAAGGGTTTGCCATTGCGCGCGAGCATGCCAGGAATGATCGTATGCACGGGTCGCTTGCCGCCTGTCAGTCCGTCGGGGTGCCCTTTTTCCAGTGTTAAGCCCGCACCGCGGCTTTGCAGCAGCACCCCGTATTTATCCGAGGCTATGCCTCATCCGAGCCAATGATA
>CAZJAW010000281.1:0-3922 GCA_964544035.1 uncultured Rhodobacterales bacterium | reverse complement strand
GGTTTCGCTGACGTCATGCAAAATGGCACGCACAGCCAAAAGTTGTTTTTGTGCCTGTTCGGGCCACTGGGCAATCAAGGTGTTCAAGGTTTGGTCAAGCTGTTCCATATGCATTAATCGCACGTGGTACTGTCAAAAAACGGCAACAGCCTGTTACTCCGCCGCCTTCATCTCAAACCCGTTTTGTATCTGATCTGAAGGTTCGACAGGATATTCGCCCGAGAAACACGCATCGCAATACTGAGGGCTGGAGGTGTCGCGCCCTTTTGCCTCGCCAACGGCGCGGTAAAGACCATCGAGCGATATGAACTTGAGACTGTCCACACCCAGATGTTCGGTCATTTCGGCCTCACTCATCGTGGCGGCCAACAGTTTTTCGCGCTGCGGCGTGTCGACGCCATAAAAACAGGGCCATGCAGTGGGAGGCGAGGCAATGCGGAAATGCACTTCGGCTGCACCGGCATCCAAAATCATTTCCTTGATCTTGCGCGACGTCGTGCCGCGCACAACGCTGTCATCCACCAAAATCACCCGTTTGCCTTTGATTAGCGCACGGTTCACGTTCAATTTCAGTCGCACACCCATGTTGCGGATGCTTTCCGTAGGCTCAATAAACGTGCGGCCCATGTATTGGTTGCGAATAATGCCCATCGCATAAGGAATGCCCGATTGCAGCGAATACCCGATGGCGGCAGGCGTCCCAGAATCTGGCACGGGGCAGACCAAATCGGCGTCTACGGGCGCTTCTTTGGCCAACTCGCGGCCAATGTTTTCGCGCGTTTCATAGACCGAACGCCCACCCAGAATACTATCGGGGCGGCTGAAATAGACGTGTTCAAAGATGCAGAAACGCGATTTCTTCTGGCGGAAAGGTCGGCGGCTGTCGACGCCTTGGTCGGTGATGACAACCATTTCGCCCGGTTCGATCTCGCGCACAAATTCGGCACCAATGATATCCAGTCCACAGGTCTCGGAGCTGAGCACATAGCCTGTATCCAACTTGCCCAAGACCAGAGGCCGCACTCCCAAAGGATCGCGCACACCGATCAGTTTGGTGCGGGTCATGGCGACGATAGAAAACGCACCTTCGACACGGCGCAAGGCGTCTTCCATCCGCTCGGGGATGTTGCGCTGCAAGGAGCGTGCCATCAAGTGGATGATACACTCACTGTCAGACGAGGATTGAAAGATCGAACCACGTTCGATCAATTCGCGCCGCAGAGCGTCAGCGTTGGTGATGTTGCCATTGTGGGCAATCGCCGCTCCGCCCATGGCAAATTCGCCAAAAAACGGTTGTACGTCGCGGATTGCTGTCTGCCCTTTGTCGCCTGCAGTGGAGTAGCGCACGTGGCCAATTGACAGCGCACCGGGCAACGTCTCCATCACTTTTTGTGAGGTAAAGTTGTCGCGCACATAGCCAAAGCGGCGAGCAGAGTTGAAACCCTGATCAGGGTCGTAAGACACGATGCCGCCAGCCTCTTGCCCGCGGTGTTGCAAAGCATGCAGGCCAAGGGCCACAAAATTGGCGGCATCCATAGTGCCCAGCACACCGAAAATGCCGCATTCTTCTTTTAATTTGTCCTCATCGCCAGAGGGATGGACATAACCAAAATCAAAAGGGTGGGCAGGGGGCATCAATGCGTCGGCATCTTGATCGGACAAGTGGCAACTCCGAATCCATAAAAGCGTTGCGGCGGGTGTAACAAGCCCGTTCGCAAGTGTCACGACAGGATCCTCGTCATTCTACATTTACGTTACAATGCTGTTATATTAGGCCGCGAGATAGCCACACCACACTTTGGCCTCACGTTTTTTCAGCGGGAGTGCCACCGTTTTGCCGAATTTTTCCGTTGTGCGTTCGCAAGATGGGAACAGAGCCCGGAGTTCTTTGTGTGCATCAATATCTAAGCTGGATAATGAGTTTTCAGACAGGAAAAAGCTTTCGCTCAGCATGCCGTTCGATCGCAGGATGTGGTGTTGATCAAACATGAAGTGCGTGTATTCGATTGTCGGGCGCGGAATAATGGCGACGCCGGGCAGGCTGCACAGGTGTTTGGCTGCGATCAACACGTCGCTTGAACCAAAAAGATATTCAGTAGGGCCGTCACAAAAATACATGCGATGTTCTTGCGAGACGACCAGTTCTTTGACATTTCCCAGCGCTCCTGGTGCGATCACGACCGGTGCGAAAGGTCCTGTGCCGCGTACAGTTCTGCGCCCGACCCAAGCAACCGGTTGTAGGCCTGATCCCTTAGTCCAGACCATGTCACCCACGCTAATATCTTCGACTGGGATAGATTGGTTTTCTGTTTCTATCAGTGTGCCCGGTCCAAAGCAGGTGATAAAGTCAGAGTATCCCGATGATCCTGCGTTGGAACCACCAACTTTGACATAAGAAACCCCGTCCACGAGGGCTGTGTCTGTGGTAAATGCCCACACATCGCTGGTTGTTCCGTTTTGTGAAAAAACGGTCAAAGAGATGACCGGCCCCGTCTCAGCGCCTGATGCGTCCAATGCCCTGACTTCGATAATGGACTCGGCCTCAACACCCGTTCCATTTGCAATCAGTCCGCCTCCATCTGTAATGGTGTGCTGGCCTTCTCGGCCATCTTCCAAGATGTCGGCGCTACCGCCCGTATCATCCAATGTGATCTGTTGGCCGCTGCCTTGCGTGTACGTGAAGGTCGTACCATTCGGTGTATTCGCGTTGTTGATGATTGGATTGCCCGGCACCCCCGAGGGAGACCCGTCCGCAATAGCGAGGCTGCTATTGTCGAAAACTACTAAAGCGCGCTCAACCATATCATATCCACCTGATCCCGAGTTGGGGTCGGTGAATATCGTTTGAGAGTTATCGAGTTATGAACGAAGCAGCTTAGACTTCGATCACAGTTAACACTTTACTGCACGCAGCTGCCAATAAGGTTTTCATATTGTGCTGTGATCCAACCCAAGGCTTGTTCGGGGTCTTGTTCTTCGATTTCACCCGAAAAACGGCCAAAAACAACTGCTGAACGGCTCTCGTCTACGATCGTGAATTCAGCGCCTGTAATCACGGTGTCATAGACAAAAAACGCAATCGCCACCAGCAGCACACCACGTGCCACACCGAATAAGAACCCAAGTCCCTGATCGATGCCCCCTAGGGCCGAACGTTGAACAATGGACGAAAACAGCGGCGTGAATAGCGATATGACGATCAATGCCACGGCAAAGACAAGGGCAAAGGCACCGATCACGCTTAATTCGCAACTGTCGGCCAGAAAGTCACCAATGACTGGGATTTCGCGCACCAACGGTTCGACCCGCGGGGCAAACAGAAATGCGAGAATTGCGGCGGCGATCCATGCTGCAATTGCCATGACTTCGCGTACGATGCCGCGTCCATAGGCCAGCAACGCTGACAAAATGATAACGATGGCAACAATGCCATCAACAAGAGTGAACCCTTCCATGGTCCTTATCCTTTTTTCTGCTCGTCTTGGCGCTAACCTGCGCCGAACACTTCACCGACAAACTCAGTCAGATCGCTCATGAGATTGAGCTTCATGCCATTCTTACCATGCATTTTGCCGCCTTTGGCAGCAATAGCCGATGCAAAACCAAGTTTTTGCGCCTCTTTCAACCTGTTTTCAGTCTGAGGCGCGGGTCGCAATGCACCTGACAGGCTGATCTCTCCAAAAACAACCGTGTCTGCAGGCAATGCGCTATCTTCGCGTGCGGACAGTAGCGCCGCTGCAACAGCCAAATCGGCGGCAGGTTCAGAGATTTTCATGCCTCCGGCGACGTTTAGATAAACGTCAAGACCGGCAAATGGAATGCCGCAACGTGCCTCAAGCACGGCAAGAATCATCGCCAATCGTCCACCATCCCACCCAACAACCGTGCGACGGGCTTGGGAGTGGGGGGAAGGGGCAACAAG
>CAZJAW010000280.1:0-3926 GCA_964544035.1 uncultured Rhodobacterales bacterium | reverse complement strand
GTCTGGGCGAGGCTCTATATGATGCGCGCGATGCTTTGCCGCTTTATCGCGGCCAGAACGAACAAGGCATGGGCTTTGCCGCGGCAGGCTATTCGAAGCAATGGCTGCGCCGTCGGTTTATGTTTTGCACAGCCAGTGCGGGGCCGGGCACGACAAACCTGTTGACCTCGGCGGCATTGGCCCATGCCAACCGTTTGCCCATGTTGATGCTGTGCGGAGACACGTTTGTAACACGTTTGCCCGACCCAGTGTTGCAACAGCTCGAACATTTTAACAGCCCGGCCATTGGCGTGAATGATGCGTTCAAATCAGTGAGTCGCTATTGGGATCGAATCACACATCCCGCACAGATCATCCAATCACTGCCTGCTGCATTGGCGACCATGCTGGATCCGGCCGATTGCGGCCCCGCATTCATTGGTCTGCCGCAAGATGTACAGGGCTGGGCCTATGACTACCCGACTAGCTTCTTTGACAAACGTGTGCATCGCATTCGCCGTCAAGGTCCTGATCCACTTGAGATTTCTGAGGCGGCGGCGTTGTTGTCCACGGCCAAGCGTCCGATGATCATCGCCGGTGGTGGGGTGCAATATTCCGGTGCGGTGGCAGAACTGACAACCTTTGCCGAAACCCACAACATTCCCGTCGTTGAAACCATCGCCGGGCGGGCGAACCTTGTGCAGGATCATGCGCTGAACATCGGCCCTGTTGGTGTGACAGGGTCAGACAGTGCCAATGCAGTGGCTGAGGCGGCGGATGTGATCCTTGCTGTGGGCACGCGTCTGCAAGATTTCACCACGGGTTCTTGGACGGCCTTTGCGAAGGATGCCAAGATCATTGGCCTGAACGTCGGTCGCCATGACGCGATGAAGCATTTGTCGCTGCCCGTTGTAGGTGATGCCAAGCGTTCACTGACAGCTCTGGCCGAGGCGCTGACCTATAAAACACCTGACGATTGGGTTGCATTTGCACAAGGTGAGCGCGCCAAATGGGTGGCCTACACGGACGAGATCACATCCCCCAGCAATGGCCCTAATTCCTATGCCCAAGCGATCCGCGTGGTGAACGATCTGTGCGACCCGCGCGACCGGGTTGTGGCCGCCGCAGGTGGCTTGCCTGCTGAGGTGACTGCCCATTGGCAGACCAAAGACATCGGCACTGTCGATGTCGAATTCGGATTCTCTTGCATGGGCTATGAAGTGGCGGGCGGTTGGGGTGCGCGTATTGCGCAATTCGAACAAGAACCAGATCGGGATACGATCATTTTTAGCGGAGATGGATCGTATCTTTTGATGAATTCGGACATTTATTCATCTGTGCTGACAGGGCGTAAGTTGATCCTGTGCTTGCTCGACAATGGCGGCTTTGCTGTCATCAACAAGCTGCAAAACAACACAGGGAACGAAAGTTTCAACAATTTGATCGCCGATTGCCCAACTGTGCCGCATCCTTTCGCAGTGGATTTTGAGGCGCACGCGGCGTCGATGGGGGCAAACGCTGAAACCGTGTCGAACTCTGTTGAATTTGGCGAAGCATTCAAGCGCGCCAAAGCGGCTGACAAAACAAGCGTCATCGTAATGAAGGTCGATGCCCATGACGGCTGGACCACGCAAGGCCACACATGGTGGGAAGTCGGCACGCCTCATGTGACCGAAAATCCAAAGGTCGCCGAAAAGCACGCCGAAGTCGAAGCCAGCCGCGCCAAACAACGAAAGGGCGTGTGATGCTATCGATATACTCACCAAACACTGAGGGCCGGATATGAGGGACGTCTTGCCGGGCATCCGACAGAATAACTTTGTCGTTGTGGGACGCGTGGGAATGGATTTGTTTCCAGCTCCCGGCGAAGCCGTTGAAACCGCTGACACATTCGCGGCCGACATGGGCGGTTCGTCCGCAAATATCGCTGCAGGCATTGTAAAGCTGGGCGGGAAGGCATCACTGGTCACGCGCATTTCTGACGATGCGGTTGGGCGGTTCTGTTTGAACAAGCTGCACCATTACGGCGTCGATACCACCTATGTCACACCCGTAGGGGGCGAGGCGCGCAATTCTCTCGCGCTTTACGAAAGCCGGGTTGAGGGGCATCAATCCGTCATCTACCGCAACGGTGCGGCAGATTTCGAAATGACAGTTGATAACGTTGAGGCCGTCGACTTCACCAAGTTTGGCGCGCTTGTCACCGCAGGTACAGTTTTCGCCGCCGAGCCATCGCGCGCGGCCTCTTTTCGCGCATTCGAACGTGCAAGCGCAGCTGGCTTGCCCGTGATTTTTGACATTGATTACCGCCCCTACAGCTGGCCCTCGGCGCAAGTGGCCGAAGAGGTGCTGTCTAAAGCAGGCGAGATGTCGGACGTTATCGTCGGCAATGATGACGAGTTTGGATTTATGGCCGGTGACAAGGCGAGGGGCCTCGACAAAGCGCGCGCGCTTGCGGGGTCAACCGCTGCTATTGTGATTTATAAAATGGGTGAAAAGGGCGCGATCACCTTCGCAAATGGTGAAGAATTGCGTACGGGCATCTATCCCGTCACGGCTTTGAAGCCGACAGGTGCCGGGGATAGTTTCATGGCCGGAATGTTGGCTGCATTGGCGGCCGGCAAAGATTTGAAAACGGCCGTGTTAAATGGGTCGGCTTGTGCGGCCATGGTTGTTGCCAAACCCGGCTGTGCACCCGCGATGCCTTTTCCCCAAGACCTCGAAACGTTTCTGGCCGATCATCCTGGCCCCACCTCCGTTGACTAAGGACCAATCATGCACATCGCACCGCACGACAATCAGAACAAACCTATCGTCGACATCGATGACCCGACGGTTCCACTGAACTATTTCAACATCGTCATGCTGAAAGCAGGCGAAGCGTTTGAATATCAGGTGCCCGGCTATGAGACATGCATTGCCCCTGCGACTGGGACGGTGGATGTGTCTGTGGAAGGGGTTGAATTCAAATCGCTTGGCAACCGCACCATCGATGTGTGGGACGGAGAGCCCGAAGGAGTTTACGTGCCTGTTGGCGCTAAGGTCACGATGGTGGCGACCCGCGATGCGGAAGTGTTCGTTGCCGGAGCAAAATATGACAAGGTGCTGGATCCATTCGATGTGCGCGTGGCCGAAATCGACAAAGTGCAATATGGGTCCGACGACACCAAAACCCATCGTAAAATCAAACACATCCTTGGCCAGAAACAGCACGACAAAGTTGGCCGTCTGCTGGTGAGCGAGCTGTTCACAGTTGGGCAGGGTGGCTGGTCTGGCTTTCCGGCGCACAAGCACGACACCGACAATCTGCCCCATGAAACCCGCCATGATGAGACGTATAATTTCCGTTTTAAACCCAACCATGGGTCCGGTGTGCAAATTCTGCAACGCGAAGAAGGTGTGCCGGGCGATGCCTATCAGTTGATGGACCGCTCAACTGTGATGATCGACAAGGGGTATCATCCGTGTGCCGTTATGCCCGGCTACGAAATGTATTATTTCACCATTCTAGGTGGCCTAACCCAGCGTTCATTGGTGCAGTTTTTCCAACCTACGCACGCTTATCAGGTCGAGACCATTCCGGGGATCAAAGACATGGTTGCGAAGTTTAAATGACGCTGGCGACACTGCGCGATGTGCTGCAACCTGCTTTGGCAGGGCGCTATGCGGTGGCTGGGTTGGTCACGCTTGGTTGGGAAGACATGCGCGCGTTTGTCGCCGCAGCCGAGGCAACAGGTTGCCCGGTGATCCTGCAAGCTGGCCCGTCTTGTCGTGCGCATACGCCGTTGCCGGTACTGGGCAAGATGTTTCGCCACCTTGCAGAGGAAGCCAGCGTGCCGGTCGTCGCACACCTTGATCACGGCTATACGATGGATGAATGTCGCGAGGCGCTTGAGGCTGGGTTTACTTCGCTCATGTATGACGGTTCACGTGCACCTTTGGCGCAA
>CAZJAW010000279.1:0-3926 GCA_964544035.1 uncultured Rhodobacterales bacterium | reverse complement strand
GACGACATATCCCTAGGTGTAGCGTTGGATATCATCTGGGATGGTTTGATCGCGGCCTCAGGGCTTCTTAGTGCATCGTCAGAACAGGTATAAAGAAGTTGGTCGGAGTTATCCTTTGACCGCTCGTTCTCAATCAAGGTTTGTTCAGAGCCGCTTTGCAGTAAGCGAAAGGTCATCCAAATTCATGCCGAAGGCAGTTAGTACTTAACGATTGGTACCAACTGCTGTTGCCACACGGGCCCGCGCTGTCTCTGCTTGTTCGGGCAGGCCTGAAGTATCGTAAACATTTGCCAACATAGTGTTCAACGGCACGCCATCGGGATCAAAGGTGCGCCGCATTTCTAGCATTTGTTGCGCTTGCGATGTCCGCCCCGACTTAATTAGCGCGTCCAAATGAATTTGCTCAAACAGATCACGCTGTGCATGGCTGCCGCCACATTCAGCCAACCGAGGCAGAGCTTTTCCCAAGAAACGGATCGTATCGTCATAATCTTCTGCCGCATGTGCGGCGATGCCATGTGCGGCCCAGATCGCCACATCGGCCCATGTTTGGTGATCATGCTGGGTCGTGTCCTCTGAACGGGCTTCGATCGCATTTAGCAGGGTTTCTGCTTCGGCCCTTTTTGTTCGACCCAGCGCGTACAGGTATTGCAACGTGAGGAAAGGCGAAGTTGTATCCGCCCCACGCTTGGCCACGTGATCTGCCACATCTTGCCAGCGGTTTCCAACATCGACGCCCGCAAACTCCATGCGTGCCAGCAGCGATACTGCGCCAACTTGATCCTGAGAATAATCCTTTGACAGTCCCCACACATGGGTATCGTAAGCCGCCAAAAGCGCATCCGTGCGCCCAGCGGAGATATAGAACAGTGCAAGATGCCACCAGTTGTGCGTGTGCATAAAGCTGTTCAAATCGGCCCAGTGATGTGCAACCGATTCAAGAAATGCTGTCCCTTCCTGTACTTGGCCACGTGTGAGGTAGATATGGGCCAACGCGTGATGCGCCCATGGTTCTGACGGATCAATTGCAAGGGCTGTGCGTGCAGCTTTTTCGGCGTTGTCCAATAGGTGGCATTCCTCAAACCCAAAGGCGAGCATCCCGTGGGCGTAAGCAATATCCGCGGCCTCGCTTTGTGCCTTTTGCGCGATGCGTAACATTGCAGGGAAATCGCCGATGTTGAATGTGTGGTATTGGCCCAGCTTCAGCATGACCATATCGCGGGGATATGCAGATACAGTCGCTTCGCACAATTCGATCAGTTTAGGGATTTTGCCAGTGACGAACAGTTCGGCAGCTTCGACAGCGGCCGTCTCACGCGGGGTCAGGCCTTTGGCGCGCTTCGCATGGTCTAGAAAAGGTTGTGCAAGCTTTGGGGCAACGGGTGCTTCCAACAACATGTATAGAATAGCGGCATAGGCATTGACCAACCCATTTTGAGGATCCGCTTTGGCGGCTTTTAGCACATTCGCAGCTTTGGGCTGAAAGCTGATGAACCCATGCACAAAGTCATCGATCCCTTGCCGGGTGGCATCGTTGTCACAAGTGATAGGTAGGCCATAGAGGTCTTGCATGGGCTCTCTCTCAGATCGGATGCCGGTCGGCAAAGTCGAGGACATGGGTGGCTACTGCGTCGGGGGCATCCCAGTGGATCGAATGGCCTGCACCTTCGATCATGTGATGGGGCAAATGACCCAAGGTGGCCAACAAGTGGTCTGGTGGTAGGATCAGGTCGAGCGCGCCCGCCAATGCCTGCGTTGGACAGATGGGATGCAACAAGGCGCTGCCGTCAAAGCCACGCAAAGCGGTGAGCTGATGCGCCATTGCGTCGGCGCTTTGACTGTGCGGATAGGCGAGGCTGTCTGCAATCGCCTGCTCTATCAATTGTGGCGCGTCATAGACGCGCGGATTGAACAACCATGGAAACAGCGTGCGCAACCAAGTGTCAGCTGGGGCGTCAGAGCGCCTTATGGTAACAAGCGCGGCGAACAATTCTGTGTTGCGCTGCAATCGCACAGGCGCGGAGGCCGCCAAATGGGCCGACGCAATCCTGTCGCCCACGGTGTCGGCCATTTGCAGGGCAATAATCCCGCCCATGGAGTGGCCAAGAACGTGGAAACGGCTGTGTCCAAGATGCTCCATCAGCGCGATGGCATCAGCAGCCATTATTTCAATGGACACTGGCGCATCCCACGGCACAGTGCGTCCGGTCGCGCGGTTGTCTGGGGTTATACAGGTAAAGTGGTCGCGCAGCTTAGGTACAAGCGGGGTCCAACTTGCGTTGTCTGACATGAACCCGGCAAGCATCAGCAAAGGTGGACCGCTCCCTGTCACCTCGTAGTGCAGGGTAATATCGTCATGCTCAAACGTTGCCATTTAGATCCTTCCATGTGGGCAGCAGATCGTTTGGGGCTGCGGTGGCAGCATAGACACCTCTTGCGATTGCGCGCGACAGGCAAAGTGCCGCGGCATGGCCGATAACGCCTAAATCGCTTGGATTCGATAGCGGCTTGGACCCAGTTGAGAGGCTGAAAACCAAATCTCCGTCGCTGGGGGTATGTGCTGGTAGGCAGGCGCGCGCAATCCCGTCGTGTGCAGCAATGGCCACGCGCTTGCATTGCGCTTTGTCCAGCAAGGCATCTGTGGCGACGATAGCAATTGTCGTGTTGGCGCGCTCCTGCATCGCAGTCACCTTTTTACTTTCGAGGCTGCGCCCAAGACCAATTGACGGATCAGGTCCAAGTCCGCCAAACTCTCCGTCAATCTCGAACGGGGCTGCCCAAAAGTGTCGCTCGCCCGGTGTGGTGACGCTTCCCATGGGATTGGCAGCCACCAGTGCCGCGACAGCAATACCATTGTCGAACATCAGGGATGCTGTGCCCAAGCCACCTTTCATCATGGCAGTCATCGCGCCGGTACCGGCACCGATTGTACCGATGGGGGTTGCTGTGTCAGCCGACTCATAGGCCGCACGACCAAGGTCGGGGTAGGGGTTCTCGACCCAGTCCTTTTGCCCACCTGAAAGCAGATCAAAAAGGATCGCGCCGGGCACCAAAGGGATCACTGCGTTGCCCACGCGATATCCGCGCCCGTGCGCGCGCAGACCAGCGACGACGCCAGAACACGCATCCAGCCCATATGCAGACCCGCCCGAAAGAACCAGCGCATCCACTTGTGCCACGGACTTGTCCGGCGCCAAAAGGTTGGTTTCACGGGTACCCGGCGCACCACCTAAAACAGAAACAGAAGCTGTGAACGGGGCGTCTGAGACAAGAACCGTAACACCGGATTTAAGGGTATCGTCCTGCGCGTGGCCGACCTTGAGACCTGCTATATCTGTAATTGCGTTTTGCGGGCCTGGGATCATTCTTTTGCTCTTGATGTGAATTTTGGAACAGAAAATCAGAGGGCGTTGACTTTCAAATGTGAGGTTTGAGAGCCGCTGTCGCCGGATCGCCTGTATTTGGCAGACCTTTAGGTTCAATCAACAGAACTTTGCATTCGTGTTCCGCGCGAGGACGGTGAGTGACGCCTTTTGGGACAACGAACAACTCACCCGATTTAACGGCGTGGCTTTGATCCTCAACGTCCATCACCATTTCACCTTCAAGCACCAGAAAGAAGTCATCGGTGTCTTCATGCAAGTGAAACGGAAAAGCGCCCTGAAACTTGACCACCATCACATCGTTATCGTTGTAATTGGCAACGACATGTGGGTCCCAGTGGCTGCTGAACTGGGTCAGTTTGTTGGCGAGGTTAATAGGCTGCATTGGTTACCTCCAGAAAGTTGGGGCCATCATGGCGGATTTGAACGCACCAGCAAGGGCTGTTAGATACAGCGCCCGCCGTCCACTTCCATCGCCACACCAGTGATCATCGAGGCGGCGTCCGAACATAGGAAAGTGGCAGCGGCGCCCATGTCTTCGGG
>CAZJAW010000278.1:0-3931 GCA_964544035.1 uncultured Rhodobacterales bacterium | reverse complement strand
AGTGATGACTGGACAGTTGCAAGAAGCGCGTTGGGCGGGGCGGGATCACGTTGGTTGCCAGTGCGTAAGCCGGCACTTTATGCAGGCGACGTGTTCCAGACGATGGCGCGTGCACAGGGGATTGTGCTGAAAAACCCTGTGGTGGTTGAACGCGCGCCGCAAGGCACTGTTTTGGCAACACGTCAAAGCGATGATTTGCGTACTATTTTGCGAGATATGCTGCGTTTTTCCACCAACATCACCGCCGAGATGGTGGGCATGTCGGCAACTGCCAAGCGCATGGGGCGCGTGCCGTCTGGTCTGAAAGCATCGGCCTCAGAAATGAACCGTTGGGCGGGCGAAAAATTGGGCACGTCAAACATGCGGTTGGTGGATCATTCAGGGCTTGGTAGCGCCAGCAAAGTCACAGCCGACGATATGGTGCAGGCGTTGGTCAAGACCTATGACAGCAATGCACTGCGCCCGATCCTAAAGAGCTTCCCCATGCTCGATTCTAATCGTCGGTTGATCAAGGATCACCCGATCAAAGTTGATGCGAAGACGGGAACGTTGAACTTTGTCTCTGGCCTTGGCGGCTATATGACGGCTCCGGATGGGCGTGTGCTGGCTTTTGCGATCTTCGCCGCTGATGAGGCGACGCGTCGCGGTATTTCCAAGGCCAACCGCGAGTCACCACCCGGCGCGCGCAGTTGGAACCGGCGCGCCAAGGCGATGCAGCAAAAGTTGATTGAACGCTGGGGTGCGCTCTACGGCACTTGATTTTAGTTTGTGTTTTTCATCCGTTCGGCATCGACGCTGTCGGCTACTCCTTGTGCAGTCGCTGCTGACAGCGTCCAACCCAAGTGCCCATGCCCGGTGTTGTAGAACACCCCCGGTTTTGACCCGGGTCCGACGCGCGGCATCATCGACGGCAACATGGGCCGCAAACCTGCCCATGGCACACAATGTTCGGTGGATACGGTTGGGAAGAACGTCTCGCACCAGTCGCGCAAAGGCTTAATGCGATCGTCGCGGATATCGAGGTTATAGCCGTTGAACTCAGCGGTGCCTGCGATGCGCAACCTATTCTTGCCTAAGCGGGACGTTACGATCTTAGCTTCGTCATCAAGCAGACTCATCCACGGCGCGGCCTTTTGGCTGGTTTCGTCGTCAAGATTGACAGTAATCGAGTAGCCTTTGACGGGATAAATGTTCACGCGGTCGCCAAGTTGTGTCGCAATGGCCTTGCTGGCCACGCCTGCACACACGACGATGCCGTCAAAAAGTTCTGTTTGCTGGTCGTCGCCTTCCTGCCAGTCGACGCAGATCCCTTCACCGGTGTGTTCGATCTTGGTGACCATGGATTTGTAATGAAAGGAGACGCCCATCTTTTCGCAACCTTCGGACAGCTTGCGTGAATAGCTGTGAATGTCGCCGGTGAAATCGCTTTCGGTATAAAACCCGCCCAGCGTTTCGGTCTGTAGGGAAGGCTCCAGTTTCTGAACTTCGTTTGGGCTAACTTCGCGCCGTTCTAGCCCGGCCTTTTCCAGTAACACATTCACACGTCGGGCATGATCGAATTCGGACTGTTTCTTATAGACGTGAAGGATGCCTCGCTGTTCCATGTCGAAGTCGACGCCGACCTCTTTGGCAAAGTCCAAAAGGTGGGCGCGCGCTTCAATTGCCAGTTTGGCGGTGGCGATGGTGTTGGCTTCATAGTGAGGGATGTTGGTCATAAATTCCATCATCCACGACAGTTTGTGCCAACTTGGTTTGGGGTTCACGAGCAGAGGTGCATCGGAATTGAACATCCATTTTATCCCCTTCATCACCGTCCCCCAACGCGTCCACACCTCGGCGTTTGAGGCTGAAAGCTGACCGCCATTGGCAAAGGAAGTTTCCATCGCGGCATAGCGATTGCGGTCAAAGACGGACACGTCATAGCCGCGACGGGCGAGAGCGTAAGCGGTGGTGATACCGGTGATGCCGGCGCCGATGACAGCGATATGGGTCATGGAGGAATCTCCTTCAAGTCAACGCAATTGATACGGACGCAACCGGCGGAATTGCCGGAGCACGTCCCCATCTGTCACGTAACCTGAGAGTTTGACGCCAGTGGTTCGGCGCTTTCTCCTTCGGTGGGCCGGGGGCGTTTACCCTGACCGCTCTCCAGATCGTCGATATGCCCGGTTTCGGGGCGCGGCTGACACGGTTCTTGTTGCCTGAGAGTTTATCGGGGCATTGCTCCTTCGGCGGCAGGGGTATTGTCCTGCACTCTCCCATGTCAGTCTGTTCGACTAATCGCGATATAGGGAGTGTATGAGGTTAGGGTCAATCCTTAGCTGCACACGGATTGTCACAAAGTGGCAATGCCAGAGGCCAGTACGACAGTTGATATTGGTGCCGCTGCGTTCGGTCAGATCGGTTATGGGGCTGAAAAGCCAGTTGCGCCTTCGGTTGCAGCTATTGGGCGCAAACAACCAATGGCCGAAATCGCAGTGCTGGCGCACAGGCGGCTACCTCCAAACGAAAAGAACAGTAGTAAAACACGCATTCTGGCTGTGCGGGAAGTGCGGCGATGATAGGTTTTTCCCTGACGATGGAGGGCTGGACGAGACGGTGTGCAATGTGAAGGAAGGGGCTGTGGCAATTAGGGCACCTGTTGTTTAGGGTGTTGATTGTCTGCTAACTTTTCCTGCTACTGGGTTCTGCCTTAATCCAAATGAATGCCCCAACTCTCAGTTTTATTGACAAAAACGGTGCGCATATTCTGCGTTTGACTGGGCATTTGGATATTGAGCATACGGATGCCATTCAGCCCGCATTTGAGCGTGCAAAGACAGATGTCAGCAGCCTGCAGATTGATCTTGATGATTTGGATGCGCTGGACACCAGTGGCGCATGGTTGGTGGCCCGTCTGAAAGCCCGTCTTGAGGCACAAGGCGTGTCCGTAACTTTGATCGATGCGACGTCGAACCGGGCCGCGTTGATCGAAACGGTTTCTGCCGCCTTACCAACCGAAGAGGGTATCGAAGCGTCGCCAAGTGGTCTGGTGCCTTGGATAGGGCGTGTCGGGCAAGCGACGGCGGGTGTGGGCACGTCGATCACCTCGCTGCTGAGCTTTGTCGGGGAGGTGCTGTCGCGCTTTGTGTATTGTTTGGTGCGGCCGCGTCGCTGGCGCACCGCTGCCTTGGTTAGTCAAATGCAAGAGGTCGGGTTCAACGCTATTCCTATCGTAGTACTGATGAGCTTTCTGATTGGGGTCGTGCTGTCCTTTCAGGGGGCTTCGCAATTGCGGCAATTCGGGGCGGAAGTGTTTGTGGTCGATCTGATCGCCATCTCGATCTTGCGCGAGTTAGGTATTTTGCTGACTTCGATCATTGTGGCGGGGCGATCAGGTTCGGCCTTCACAGCGTCGATTGGGTCAATGAAAGTGCGCGAAGAGCTGGATGCGATGCGTACTCTGGGGCTTGATCCGATCGAAGTGTTGGTACTACCGCGCGTTCTTGCGTTGGTTATCATGTTGCCGATCCTTGGGTTTATCGCGAATATCTCTGGCTTGTTTGGCGGCGCGTTGATGAGCTGGGCTGAACTGGGCGTCAGCCCCAGCATGTTCGTGACGCGGCTGCAGGAGAATACGGATGTCTGGCATTTGATCATTGGGATGACCAAAGCGCCGTTCTTTGCGGTCATTATTGCCACTGTGGCGTGCTGGCAGGCGATGCAGGTGCAAGGGTCCGCCGATAGTGTTGGGCGTCGTACCACTTCGTCTGTTGTGCAATCCATTTTCTTTGTCATCGTGGCGGATGCAGTGTTCTCGATCTTCTTTGCGGAGATGGGTTTGTGAGCGTCGCCCCAGCACAGGACCCTAATCGTGAGGCAGTCATTTCTGTGCGGGGGTTGGTCAATCGCTTTGGGTCGCAAACGGTGCATGACAACTTGGACCTTGATG
>CAZJAW010000277.1:0-3932 GCA_964544035.1 uncultured Rhodobacterales bacterium | reverse complement strand
GGATTGATCCTACACTCGAAGAGTTGCAGGACAATTGGGAAGCCGCGGGCGACGCGGTGAGCGCGCGGGGCGGTCGCATTCGGCGCTGGTTGAATACATGGAAATCCAAGTAAGGCGCGTGTTCATGCGCCTGTGATCGGGTCAGTGCGATAAAGCCTGATCCGCAACCCACCATGGGCAATTCTGGGGCCGTCTGGCAAAAAAGGCAGCCCGGTGGCTTTGGCCAAACTGCCTTCGCTGGTGACGATACCTACGCGCCAGCCCACAAACCGTTCCTTCAAAACCTGTCCCAGACGACCATAGACTGGAAACAGCGCCTTTTTGTCCCCGATCCGCGCGCCATACGGGGGATTGACGATGACAAGGCCGGGTGGCCCATCGGGTGGTGTGGCTTCGCCTGCATTGCCAACGGCGAAAGTGACCAGATCATTTACCTCGGCGCGCTCGGCGTTTGCGCGGGCCATGTCGATCACGCCTGCGTCACGATCTGACCCAAAAAAGCGAACATTTGGATCGCGCTTCCGGTTGGGCCGACGCAATGCATCAGCATTGGTGTCAAAGGAAGTAAGGTGTTCGTAGCCGAACCCGCGCGATCGGCCGGGTTGTAAGCCTGATGCAATCTCGGCGGCTTCGATCACGAAAGTGCCTGAACCACACATGGGATCAAACACGGGTTGCGTTCCGTCAAAACCGCATTGATGCAGAAACATCGCTGCCAGTGTTTCTCGCATAGGCGCTTTGCCCACGGCCGGTTTGTGACCACGTTTGTGCAGGGGTTCCCCTGAGGTGTCGACGCTAAGCGTGACACGGTTGTCGTCGATACGAACCTTCAGGATGATGGGGGCGTCGCGGGCGATGGTCATGCCTGCAGTTTCAACAAGTGCGGCTTCAATCCGTTGGGCGGCGGCGCCAGCATGATAGATTTTGGATTTGCGCGAGGTGGTAACATCGACGCGCACAGGGACGTCGGCGCGCAAGATATCACCCCAAGGGAATTTGCGGGCGCGCTTGTCCAGTTGCGCCAGATGAAAAGCCATAAAATCGCCAATGCGCACCAAAATGCGTGTGGCGCCGCGAAGTTCAAAGTTTGCGCGCCACACTTCGGTCCAGTCGCCCATCATTGTGACGCCGCCGGGTTCAACATCGGTCACTGCAAAACCAAGCGCGCGCGCCTCAGTTGCAAGCGTCGCTTCTAGGCCGGGCAGGGTAATAGCGAATAGGGTCAGTGCGTCAGACATGTCCGCTTGCATAGGGCGTCAAAGCACTGGGTTCGAGCGCTTTTTTGGCAAGTGCAACCGAACTGACCAGGATTGTGAAGGTACTTCGCACCACTAATGGTATGGATGCCTAGTCGGCAAAGAGGTGGTCGATGTCCGCTATCTCGCGCGCATTTGCTTCTGGCACTGACAAGAATTCGGCCAACGCGCTGGCGTTGCTATCCAGATCTGCGGATTCCTTTATGCGGCTTAGATGTTCGAATTCGGCATCTCCGATGCGATCAGATTCAAACGTCATGTCGTTGCGGATGGTCGGCAATAAGCGATCCAGTGTCTCTGGCGCGGTTTGTTCCCCAGCGAGGCCGACGCGCATGGCGTGACCAATTAGATACTCTTCGCTAAAGGCGCACTGGATTTCCAGCATTCGAGTCACGGAGCGATCTCCGGAAAAGTCTTGCAACAGATCAAGGTTGCCCGGATCCATGCAGACGATCAGGCGATCTGTCTCGTAGTAGTCAAACAGCATGCGCATCAGCGCGCGTCTGTGACGCGTTCGTTTCTCAAGTGTTTTCTGAATGCCGCCAAGATCCGGCAGCGGGGTGTACTCTTCGTTGAAGAGGTACTCGATAGCGGGAAGGTTGGTAGTTTGGCGAATGCGTTCCAGCAGCCTTTTGGCGACGTGCCACTTCTTGCAGATGATGATCAGCAACTCTCGGTTTCGTCCCAACGTGCTTTCGGTTTCCCAGAAACGTGCGGCAAACCGGCGCCCGTTTCTGCCTTTTCCGCTGAGAAAGGAAAACAGACTTGCCCCTTCGTTTGAGATTTGGAAAGGCACATTTTCGGCAGCATAAAGGTGGCCCAGCCGACGTTTAAGGTCGTTGGCCTCGGGGCTGATTTTGCGAGCGAACAGGAAATCTTGGCTAAGCAGCAAATCATAGTGGTCGTCGTAGAAGGTGACGGGCATCCCGTAGTCGGTAAACAGCACAATAGTCAGGGATCGAGAGCGAATTTCATCCTCAGGAACACAATGGCGCACGATGGTCTGAAAAAAAGTTTCGTCAGGGATCCATGTTCTGCGGAAAAACCGCATGACGTCGCGCCGTTCGCGCGTGAAATCCAAAACCCATTCAATGGTTTGTCGACGCAAGCACCACCACTGGCTGCCGATCTGGACTTGAATATCGGCTGGAATATTACGGGTCAAACCAAAGCGTTGTTGCAGGTGATAGCTGGCATAAAACAACCGTTTCTGTGTACGTTCGTTGAAGAAGTGGCGATAAATCAGCCGTTCTTCCTTCATACCGGTCTTGATCCAGTCGCTTTCGAAATAATCGAAGCTTTCGATAAAGTCGGCGTCATTATCGTCGAGGAAACCTTGGACATATCCAGCCGACTTGATCGCCATGCAGTCCCCGGACAGCATGTAAAAATGGGTGGCACGTGGAAAGGCCTCAACAGCGGACTCGATGGCGTATAGCGTGGCTTGAACAAGGCTCCACTCACCCCACCCACAGCGGATGCGACGATGTGCAAACGTCACGTTTGAGTTGTCCTTCAACGCGTCGACGATACGCTGGAAATCGGCAGAACTGGCGCGTGCATCGAAGTGAATAGACATGTAGTCGCCAGCCGCAGTCAGCCGTTCCGCTTGTATGATAATTGCGTCCGGATCTTTGTGGCACAGCAGGATGTAGGCGATTTTTGCCATTCTGGAAACTTAACTACCTCTTTACCCATCATTGTTTACGTAGATAAAGGTAAGGAGTGATTGAAGAAACCTGAATTCTTTGGTTTTTTGGTAACAATGCAAAGCTGTCCGTGAAGGCAGCAACGACAAAAAGGCGAGTGATATGGGTTTTCCGGGCACTTGGATGACGCAGAGCGAGAGTGTGGTGTACCGAGTTGTGCCAAAGTGTGCGTGCTCGACCATTGGGCAGATCATGTACTATTCAGACCACGGTTCGTTTTTTGATGGCGACATCCACGACGCACAAGGTGGAATGCACAAGTGGGCATTGGACGACAGCCAACCGACAATCACAGAGAATGTGAAGGCGCACAAAAGCTATGCGTTCACCTGTGTGCGCAATCCCTATACGCGCATCCTGAGTTCGTTTTTTGACAAAATTTGTGGCATTCAACGCAATGGCAAACGTTATCGCGGCAATCTTGTCCCGCTTTTGGTTCAGAAATACGGCATCGAAGTTGGTGGTCCGGAAGGCAAAGACGACTTTGACCAAATCAAGTCTTTCCGCCGTTTTTTGCTGTTCGCTCGCGATACCATCCGCTTTCGCCGTCCAATGGATCCGGACATTCACTGGTCGGCGATGTCAGGGCATGTATCCACGTTCATCGTAAACGGCGGGCGCTATGACAAGATCATTTGGACCGAGAAGTTCAACGATGGCATGGACGAAGTGATTAAGGCGATTGAAACACCCCATAACATCGACATCACCGATGTCCCACGATTTAACGAAAGCGAAGGGCACGGCCCCAAACGTGCGCACCCAGTCGAGGATTATTTTGACGATCTGTCGATGCACCTGATGTACGAGATTTATAAGCGCGACTTTAACGTGTTCAAATATGATTTCGACAATCCGGGCAACAAGATGCCAATCGGAGAGATTGACCTCGACGAAGTGCATAAGAAGTTGGGGGATTGAACGTTTTCTGAGGGCAGGTTGCATTGTGTGACCAATGCGGAGTGTC
>CAZJAW010000276.1:0-3939 GCA_964544035.1 uncultured Rhodobacterales bacterium | reverse complement strand
ACCTGTTCAAGGTACTTGGCCTTTACCCAGCCAATGCAGCACCTCCTCCCGGACTGGAGCCATGACGCTTGAAATTCTAACAGCCGACAGCCTCGCACCTTTGTGCCACGGCTTTTTCACCCGCAGGGGTGGAGCATCGTCCGGCGTGTTTTCCGGCCTCAATTGCGGTATGGGCAGTTCGGATCAAACCGAGATTGTTGCTATCAACCGCACCCGCGTCGCCGAGGCTATGCAAGTCGCACCTGATCACCTTGCTGGCGTACATCAAATCCACTCAGCAGACGTGGTCACTGTGACTGACGTTCAGGCCGACAAACCACGCGCTGACGCATTGGTCACATCCACCAAAGGCGTCGCCTTGTCGGTCCTAACGGTAGATTGCCAACCAGTGCTGTTTGCAGACACTAGCGCTGGCGTGATCGGTGCCGCCCACGCGGGTTGGAAGGGCGCGCAAGCTGGAGTTCTGGAAGCCACGGTCGACGCGATGTGCACCCTTGGTGCCGCCCGCGAGGCGATTCACGCCGTCATCGGACCCTCAATAAGCCAACGTGCCTATGAAGTTGGGCCCGAGTTCTTTGAGGTGTTTCTGGACGAAGACCCGGACAACACCCGCTTCTTTGCCGGCGGCGATGGAGACTGGATGCATTTTGATTTACCTGGCTACGGCCTGTCGCGATTGCGCAATGCCGGGGTCGCGTCAGCGGAATGGACAAGACATTGTACATATTCCGACCCCGATCGATTTTTCTCCTATCGTCGCGCGGTCCATGCCAAAGACCCTGACTATGGTCGTTTGATTTCTGCCATCGTGCTCTAATCTGGGCAAAAGGCGGGCAAGGATTGCCCTGCTGTTGCCTCATTGTCTTTTCATCTCAACCTGAAATTGCAATTTTAACCAAGAAACAAAGGGTTTCGGGGCGCATGCGCTATTGCCATCTTTGACAGTTCAAACACGTAAAATTCTCAAAAAATTCTCTGTATCGGCCCAAAACCTGCCCGATTGCATTGCCATATTCAGTGTCAGTCGGGCCCGAAACCCGGCCTAGGCCCAATAAAGCCCAGAGAAGTAAGGACACGTCAGATGACCAACCCACGTTTCATCAAATCCGTCGTCAAAGCGGCGAAGGAAGAGATCCCCCAAATGCCATGGGCGCGTGGTGCCCGACGTGCGGCCTTTATCGAAAAGCGGCAACAACCTGCAAAGCTCGTTAAGTTGGCCTGATCCTCACCCTCAAATGTGCGCTGCCACGAATCAAATTGTGGCACGGGCATAATATTGCAGGGCAACAATTCCCCTGATCGGCGCACTATTGGTGCGCCTTTGGCCGTTAGTGTGCGATATTTTTTGACAATTTTAGGCTAATCCTCCGACTATCGTTCAATGCAATGACACATGGACACTATCCATCTGTCGTCGTCGGTGGGGGCCGACGCAGATGTGACCGAAACGATAAAGGGTTACATTATGAACTACTCTGCCGCCTTGCGCGTCCCACGCACCGACACCACCGCTGTAAGGGCAATGCGCAACTTTGATGTTGCATCATTGCGCGCAGATGGAAGCCGTAGCGTTTCCGCCTTCAAAGCCCCTGCTCTTCCTTTGTTTGAATCCGCCTTTTCCGCTTTTGCGCGTGGCGTGAATCTAACCACTCCTCATGGCGTAATCCCAATCGAGGATCTGCAACCCGGCGATTGGGTCAACACATCGTCAGGCAAACCAGCGCAGGTCATCTGGATCGGATCATCGAACTTTGTGCCTGCAGATACAGGACGCCGCATGCCCTTGGTCCGCGTGATGGCCGACAGTTTCGGCCCAGCGCGCCCATCGTCATTTTTGACAGTTGGCCCTTCGGCACGTTTGATGCAGACCCCGCCCCGATTGCGCGGACTAACGGGCGGCGCGCCGATGCTGACCCCAGTCAGTGCCTTTGTCGATGGTGTGAATGTGATCGAAGTGACTCCACCCACACCTGTGCGCCTGTTCCACATCTGCTTGACGCGCCATGCGGCCGTTGATGTCGGCGGGATGATGATGGAAACCTTCCACCCGGGCATGAGCGCCATTCGCGAAGTCAGCCACGCCCAGCGTGATATGTTCTTGTCGATGTTCCCGCATGTATCGCACATCACCGATTTCGGGCCTTTGGCGCATCCACGCGCAAACGAAGCCGAATTGGTGACCTAACCTTTGATTTTTGGCGGGCAGAACATGTCCGCCCGTTTGACAAGGCTAGGCAGACTTTGCCAAGCGCGCCTCAAGCACATCAAACGGCACGCCGGGGGAATCCTTGGCTTGCCGGATCACCAGCGATGTCTTGACAGATTCCACATTTGGTGTCGTCAGCAATTCCCCTGTCAAAAAGGTCTGGAAGCTTGAAAGGTCAGGGGCGACGCACTTCAAGATAAAGTCCACCTCGCCATTTAGCATGTGGCACTCGCGCACCAATGGCCACTCGCGGCAGCGGTCCTCAAATGCGCTTAGATCGGCTTCGGCCTGACTGGCCAGCCCAACGTTCGCAAATACCTGCACCTCGAAACCAAGCACATGCGCATCCACATCGCCGTGGTAGCCGCGGATATATCCGTTTTCCTCAAGCGTCCGTACACGACGCAAACAGGGCGGAGCCGAAATACCGACTCGTTTGGCCAATTCCACGTTGGTCATCCGACCATCGGCCTGAAGTTCAGCCAAAATTCTTCGATCAATCGGATCAAGCCGTGTACTTGCCATTTGCGCACCTTCGTTTTGCGGTTGTTATAACAAAATACCCGGTGGGCGCAATATTATTTCAATCTTGCGTAATATCTGGAAACGGCACACGGCATTGTGCGCAACGCACAATCGGGGTTCAATCCCGGTTCGCCTGCCAGTATATCCCAAAGGGCTTTTCGCGCGCCTAAAGGAGACTGCCATGCCCGAGACCAAACGCACCAAAGTTCTGATCGTCGGCTCTGGCCCTGCAGGATATACTGCGGGTGTCTATGCCAGTCGCGCCATGTTGAACCCGGTTCTGGTGCAAGGGATCGAACCCGGCGGCCAATTGACCACCACCACCGAAGTCGAAAACTGGCCGGGAGATACCGAAGTGCAAGGCCCTGACCTGATGGTTCGGATGGAGGCGCACGCCAAGGCGATGGGTTGCGAAATTATTGGCGACATCATCAGTTCTGTCGACTTTTCCAAACGCCCCTTTGTGGCGCAATCTGACAGCGGCACTGAATATGTGGCGGATGCCATCATTCTGGCCACCGGTGCGCGTGCCAAATGGTTGGGCCTACCGTCCGAAGAGAAATTCAAAGGTTTTGGTGTTTCGGCCTGTGCGACCTGTGACGGCTTCTTTTATCGCGGTCAGGAAATCGTCGTGATCGGAGGCGGCAACACTGCTGTGGAAGAGGCGCTGTTTCTGACCAACTTCGCGTCTAAAGTTACGCTGATCCACCGCAGGGATGAGCTGCGCGCCGAGGCGATCTTGGTTGATCGGCTCAAGAAAAATCCCAAGATCGAACCACTGTGGTTCCACGAACTTCACGAGGTTTACGGCTCCGACAGCCCGCTGGGTGTCGAAGGGGTTAAGGTCAAGCACACCAAAACAGACGAAATCACTGATATTCCAGCCAAAGGTGTCTTTGTAGCCATCGGTCATGCCCCTGCCAACGAATTGGTCAAAGATGTGCTCGACACCCACATGGGCGGTTATGTCGTCACCAAACCCGATAGCACCGAGACGTCAATTCCGGGCGTGTTTGCTGCGGGTGATCTGACAGACCACAAATATCGCCAAGCGGTCACGTCGGCCGGGATGGGATGTATGGCCGCACTTGAAGCTGAGCGCTGGCTGGCTGAACAAGAGTAAACGACATCATACCAACGACCAGAATCAATGGTCGGTATTGGCGGTCGACCTTTCTGGGACAAGAGGATCAACTTCTTGCTCCAGC
>CAZJAW010000275.1:0-3961 GCA_964544035.1 uncultured Rhodobacterales bacterium | reverse complement strand
GCACAGACTATCTGGAACCCATTTTGGGTCCGTCACATTCTTCCTGTAAAGTTCTGCCTGAGGGACATAGCATCCTGCATGGAAATAAAACTTGCCATGGTAAAAAGAATGCGCGGGTATGAGGAACAGCGAGAATTGATGAATCAATCCATTTTCTAAACGACGGTTGAAGCCGTTTCTCTGTTTCCGAAAACCAGCAGTTTTTAAGGATGGCGAAATGTGGGCGACGATGTTGCTTGCCATCGACGCATAAGATGCAGGGTTTGGCATTTTACCTTACCGCCCCCGCCGCTTCACATTCCCACCGCGTTGTCCCGCTCGTCCCGCAGTACTGCGTCCAGACGCCTTCTTGGCATCCACCACAGCTTTCTCCACCGCGTATTGTCGCGCCATAGGATCATCGGCGACCACAAGATCCACAGCCTCCAACCGTTTCACCTCATCCCGCAAACGCGCGGCTTCTTCAAATTCCAAGTTCTCTGCCGCTTTGCGCATGTCTGTGCGCAGCCCATCCAGCACAGTTTGTAAGTTGCCACCCGCCAGTGGATTGTCGATCTTGGCCGTCACGCGGGATTGATCGGTGTCGCCTTTGTACAGCCCCTTCAGAACATCCTCGACGTTCTTTTTTACCGTTTGCGGTGTGATCCCGTGTTCTTCGTTGTACGCAATCTGCTTGGCGCGGCGGCGGTCGGTTTCGCCAAGGGCGCGCTCCATCGATCCGGTCACCTTGTCGGCATACATGATCACCCGCCCATCCGCGTTGCGCGCGGCGCGGCCAATGGTTTGGATCAGCGAGGTTTCGGAACGTAGGAACCCTTCCTTATCCGCATCCAGAATGGCGACCAAACCACATTCAGGAATATCCAAACCTTCGCGCAGCAGGTTGATCCCGATCAGCACGTCAAACGCGCCAAGCCGCAAATCGCGCAGGATTTCGATGCGTTCCAGCGTGTCGATATCACTGTGCATGTAGCGAACCTTGATGCCCTGTTCGTGCATGTATTCAGTCAGATCTTCGGCCATCCGTTTGGTCAACGTGGTGCATAGCGTGCGCATGCCATCGGCTGTGACGCGGCGCACCTCGTCCAACAAATCGTCAACTTGAGTGGCGACGGGGCGAATTTCGACCATAGGGTCCAAAAGCCCTGTAGGGCGAATGACCTGTTCCGTAAACACGCCGCCCGCCTGTTCCAATTCCCACGATGACGGCGTGGCCGAGACAAAGACGGATTGTGGGCGCATAGCGTCCCATTCCTCGAACTTGAGGGGGCGGTTATCCATGCAAGACGGCAAGCGAAATCCATGTTCGGCAAGCGTGAATTTGCGTCGGTAATCGCCCTTGTACATGCCGCCAATTTGCGGGACCGAGACATGGGACTCATCCGCAAATACGATGGCATTGTCGGGGATGAATTCGAAAAGGGTAGGGGGTGGCTCACCCGGTGCGCGGCCAGTTAGATAGCGCGAATAGTTCTCGATCCCGTTGCACACGCCGGTGGCTTCCAGCATTTCCAGATCAAAGTTCGTGCGTTGCTCAAGGCGCTGGGCTTCAAGCAGTTTGCCGTCGTTCACCAGTTGGTCAAGGCGGGTTTTTAACTCGGATTTTATCTTGATAATGGCCTGAGACATCGTGGGTTTCGGTGTCACGTAGTGCGAGTTCGCGTAAACTCGAATTTGCTCCATCACAGCCGTTTTTTCGCCTGTCAGCGGGTCGAATTCCGTAATGCTCTCCAGTTCCTCACCAAAAAAGGACAGCCGCCAAGCACGATCATCCAAGTGTGCCGGAAAGATCTCTAATGCATCACCACGCACCCGGAATGTGCCGCGAAAGAACGCCTGATCGTTGCGTTTGTATTGCTGCGCGACAAGATCCGCGATGACTTGGCGTTGGTCGTATTCTTTGCCGACATTTAGATCCTGCGTCATCGCCCCGTAGGTTTCGACCGACCCGATCCCATAAATGCACGACACCGAGGCCACGATGATCACATCGTCGCGTTCTAGCAGCGCTCGCGTGGCCGAGTGACGCATGCGGTCGATCTGTTCGTTGATCTGGGATTCTTTTTCTATGTAGGTGTCAGACCGGGCAACATAAGCTTCGGGCTGGTAGTAGTCATAGAAACTGACAAAGTACTCGACGGCATTGTCGGGGAAAAATCCCTTGAATTCCCCGTAAAGTTGAGCGGCGAGTGTTTTGTTGGGTGCAAGGATGATCGCAGGGCGCTGTGTTTCTTCGATCACCTTGGCCATTGTGTAGGTTTTGCCCGTGCCTGTCGCGCCAAGCAGAACCTGATCGCGCTCCCCCGTCACAACGCCTTCGGCAAGTTCTTTGATCGCGGTGGGTTGGTCGCCAGCTGGTGGGAATTCGGTATTCATGCGCAGGGGTACGCCACCCTCTAGCTTCAGGCGGGTGCGCACGTCTTCGGCCGCATTGGTAAGGAAGGTGTCAGAAGAATCGGTGTGTACATGAGGCATGGGCGTAGGCTCCTTACGGAGTAATCTGTCACGCCGGGGCAGGGATGCAAGGGGAGTTGCTGACGATAGATGGCAGCAGGCGGGGCTGACGCTCACACAGAGTCGCTATGGCGCGCCTGGGGAAAGCAAGCTGAGACATCTCGCCCGCTTGGCAAAACCTGACGCCCTTGGCATAAGGGGGCAAGTTACATGAACGGAGTATCGACATGCGCGCACGCATCTTTCAGCCCGCCAAAACGGCTATGTCTTCGGGTACGGCCAAGACCAAGCATTGGGTGCTGGAATATGCGCCGTCTTCGGCGCGTTCCGTCGATCCGTTGATGGGCTGGACGTCTTCGGACGACACGCAGGCGCAGGTGCGCATGACCTTCGACACCAAAGAGGCGGCGCTGGACTACGCGTCTCATCACGGTATCGATGCTGCTGTACAAGATCCGCAAAAGCGCCGCGCAAATATCCGTCCGGGAGGTTACGGCGATAACTTCGCAACTGGTCGGCGTGGGGCATGGACCCACTGATATTTTGTAAATCGGGGCAAAGTTGTCTCGAAATCGGAGTAAGGATCGTGCGAGGCCTTTGGGGCGCAGTCGACATAGCTGCTTTAACTGCTGACAGTTCGATCTACTGAAATGCCCTAACTATCTGTGAAATCAATGAATTTCCCTTATGAATATCGTCACCAGGTGTGGAATGCTGTCGTTTGCTGTAGGCCAATCTGTCGTGAAGCAGTTTGCTGATAGCCGCCGTTCCTATGAAGGCGGAATGCTACTGTTGGTCTAATTGCCAGTGCAGGGTGCTCATTGGTCAATGGGTCAAAGTCGGCCTTGGCACGTCGTGACTACTTCGACGAATTGAAATTCCATCGAGATATTTCCGTGGCAACTAGACCGCGATCACCGTCAAAGACGCGTGCACGAATGGCCTCGCCGGGCTCTAAGGTCGCAAAACCTGAGTTCTGTACGGTTGCGGCATGTATGAAAACGTCGGCTTCGTCATCGAAGACGTTGGCAAAGCCAAAACCCTTGCCTTCATCGAACCACCTTACACGTGCCGGTTCCCATGGAATGTCACCAGTGTTTTTGGAAAGGTCCTCAAAATATTCGGACAAAGTTGTTTCCGCAATTTGCGGTGGTTGGCCCAATTTCAGAATTTCCACCGCCTGCAAGCCACGTTCAGTAGTTTGAGCGTTAAGCGTGATTGGCAATCCTTCAGCAACCGAGCCTTGACCGAAGTTTTTCAGCACATTGGAATGCAGTAAAATATCGTCGCCACCGTCATCAGGTACAACAAATCCAAAACTCTTTTTTGGATTGAACCACTTAACGTATCCTGCGACGATGAAAGTCTGATCCTGCATGTATTCTTTCGGCATAACGTCTGGAGAATGGCCTAGTTTCGCTGGGCCCTAGCACCAAGCAAATTTGTCTTTAGCGCCAATAGTTAAAAATTTATATGATGATGTTGCTTGTTTTTTATGCGTAATCGC
>CAZJAW010000274.1:0-3962 GCA_964544035.1 uncultured Rhodobacterales bacterium | reverse complement strand
AACATCGCGCTGAACCGTCAGGCGCAGTCGGTCAAAGTTGGCGTCAAATCCGCCGAAGGCACACCCCGCGAGTTCACCACCATCACCGTGACCGATGGCATCGCGATGGGCCACGAGGGTATGCGTTCGTCCTTGGCTTCGCGCGAAGCAATTGCTGACACGGTCGAGTTGACCATGCGCGGTCATTGCTACGACGCGCTTGTCGGTCTTGCTGGGTGCGACAAGTCTTTGCCCGGTATGATGATGGCGATGATCCGCCTGAACGTGCCATCTGTATTTTTGTATGGCGGATCGATCCTTCCAGGTCGAGTGGCCAAAGATGCCTCAGTCCCTGCCGAATACCTTGACCGTGATTTGACGGTCCAAGACATGTTCGAAGCCGTTGGCCATCAGCAAAACGGCACCATGACAGAGGCCGAATTGGAAATCCTCGAACGGGTTGCCTGCCCATCTGCCGGTGCCTGCGGTGGCCAGTTCACAGCCAACACAATGGCCTGCGTGTCTGAGGCCATCGGCCTTGCGTTGCCCAATTCCTCAGGCGCGCCTGCGCCCTACGAATCCCGCGATGAATATGCCAAAGCATCTGGCGCTGCGGTGATGAATCTCATCGAAAAGAATATCCGCGCGCGGGACATCTGCACCCGCGAAGCGTTTGAAAATGCAGCGCGTATCGTTGCCTGCACAGGTGGCTCGACGAATGCAGGTTTGCACTTGCCCGCCATGGCGCATGAGGCTGGCATCGACTTTTTCCTTGAGGACGTCTGCGAAATCTTCCGCGACACGCCTTACTTTGTCGACCTGAAACCGGGCGGGCAGTACGTGGCTAAAGACCTTTACGAAGTTGGTGGCGTGCCCGTTGTCATGAAGGAACTGCGCAAAGCGGGTTTGATCCACGAAGATTGCATGACCGCCACCGGCTATTCCATCGGCGAAGAGTTGGACAAAAACACCCTCGAAGCGGACGGAAAGGTGATCTATCCGGTCGAAACCCCGATCACTAAAACAGGCGGCGTTGTTGGCTTGAAAGGCAATGTTGCCCCTGAAGGCGCGATCGTGAAAGTTGCGGGTATGGAAGCGCAGCACCAAATCTTTACTGGACCTGCGCGCATTTTTGAATGCGAACAGGATGCGTTTGAAGCGGTGCAAAACCGCTCTTATGAAGAAGGCGACGTGTTCGTCATCCGCAACGAAGGACCCGCAGGTGGGCCCGGCATGCGCGAGATGCTGGCGACCACGGCAGCCCTGTCCGGTCAAGGTATGGGCAAAAAAGTGGCGCTGATCACCGATGGCCGCTTTTCCGGCGCGACACGCGGCTTTTGTGTCGGCCATGTCGGCCCAGAAGCGGCACATGGTGGCCCCATTGCACTGCTGAAAGATGGAGACGTCATCACCCTCAATGCCATCGAAGGGTCGCTCAACGTTGCGCTATCTGACGAAGAACTAGCGGAACGCAAAGCAGCATGGACAGGACCACGCGAAACACTTTACGGCGCAGGAGCTCTTTGGAAATACGCGCAGCTTGTTGGCGGTGCCTACAAAGGTGCTGTCACCCACCCCGGAGCCAAGGCCGAGCGCCATGATTACATGGACTTGTAACCGTCTCACTGTAGGGGTCGTTTGTTTGATCCTTGCAGGTTGCGCCCGCCCCATTCCTGAAGACAGCACCGTCAACAACCCGGCCGACGATGCATTGTCGTCGGCCACGTTGGCGGATGGGTCCATCGCGCTGGTGCCACCTTCGGGCTACTGCATCGACCCGGAAAGCTTGACCGACAACTTTGCGCTTATGGCTCGCTGCGACAGACTTGGCGGACCACCCGAATTCGGGGCACCTGTTGCCGTGATTACAGCCGCTACAGCGGGTAGTGTTCCCGCTTTGGGCTTTGGGCGCGTGTTTGGCACCGAGCGCGAGACCATCATTGCGCGGCGTGAGGCGGAAGGTGTCACGTTGCTGCAAGTCAAAGGCACACCACCAATCCCGACTATGCGCGATGTTTTTTGGCGTGGCATTTCTAAAATCGAAGGTAAGATGCTGGGTTTGGCCATTTATGAGTCCAAAGACAGCGCACCGCTTGGTGAACAAGCACCTGATTTGCTGGCACAAACGTTGCGCCGTACCAAAGCACGAACTGAACCCTGAACCATCCCCGTTCAGGACAATTCTGCAACGAAAGTCGTAAAACCTCGCCCGAATAGAGGATTGTCCAGTTTATTTCAACGAAACCTTTGGCATAGATAAGACAGCCCAGACGACAACGGGGCAGCCAAACGACACGAGGCACATGGCAGGTAAAACAACCCATTTCATTGAAAAGATGGCGCAAAAGCATGCGGTGCGCCGTTGGGCCCGTGCTGCGCGCAATGCGGCGGACACAAGACTTGCCGAATTGCGAGCTCAGCGTAGTTCAGCGCGTGTACTGCGCGGTCACCTTGATCGCCTGATACACCGCGCAGATGAACGTCTTGCCATGCCTGCTTTGGGGTCTACCAGCTTTCCACGCCCACATAATTCCGATTGGGCGTGGCGTCCCGAATTGTGGCGCGGCCCGTTGCCAAACCCAGGCATGTCGACAGTACAGACCAAAGCAAGGGTTGGCGAGGAAGTCACCGTATTTCACGACTGTACCTTCAGCGAACTGACCCTGCGACAGCTGCGCAATCTACGTGAAGAAGACCTAGCGCCTTATGGTTTGCGCTTGGATGTCTTCAAGTTTGATGGCTCATTCCTATCCTTGGTTATCGATTTGCCCCATGACGCAGTACAAGGCATGCGCAAAACTCACCTTTTGGGTATGAACACCATTGTTGAAATGGAAAAACCTCTCGAAATTTTTAGCCGCCTCAATATCCGTCACGGCCCCAACACCGAACAGATCGTGCGGGAATTGCCGCTGAACCAAAAGGACACGACTGTTGAATTTGATCTCGCCTATTCAAAGCTGAACGAAAAACGTGTTGAGCGCGCGTGGGTCGATCTGATCTTTGAAGGGCCTGAAATGAACCAGATCACGTTGCGCGACCTGACATTCACACGCCGCCCGCGCGCCGCATTGTGACAAAGGAGGCCTCATGAGCACTTTGACATTAACCCCGACAAAAATGCGCCACGGTGTATGGCAGGGCGTCGTGCAACAGGCCAGCACCGGCGTGCCTCAGATTGGGGTCACTCATTTGGGAAATCCTGTCCCTGACGTCAAAGTCGAGGAAACCGACATCGACGGGCAGTGGTCCATCGAGGTTCCAATCCCCGCAGAGGCGATCGCAGATGGCGTGCAAGTGTTCTTGTTAACGGACACCACGGACGGTGAAACGCTGGGCCAATTCACTTTAATTGCCGGGGAAGCCTTAGGTGATGATATCCGCGGAGAGGTCGAATTATTACGTGCGGAACTCGACATGCTAAAACGCGCGTTTCGTCGTCACTGCGTGGAAACAGCCTAGGCTTTGGCGGCCACACCTATTTTGGGCAATCGATAAAGATCAATCGCATTTGTCCGGAAAATCGCGTCTTTGGCTGCCGTGTCTGTGACAAAGGACTCCGCCAAATAGCGCCACGTACCGTAGTCCGCCGCAAGATTTAGGACAGGCCAGTCGCTGCCCCAAACCAATTTTTTTGGTCCAAAACACGCCAACAGGTGTTCGATGTAAGGTGCGACCTGCGAACGTGACCAATCACCAGCTTCGGTCAAAATCCCAGAGATTTTACAATACGTACCGCAGTCTTGAGCGATCACTTCGATGTCTCGGGCCCATGTATCGAACGCGCCCTGCACAATTTCTGGTTTCGCGCCGTGATCAATGACTGTGCGCAACTTTGGGTGGCGCAAAAGCAATGTACGCAGCCGCGACAAGTGACGCGGGAGCACAAGGGCATCGAAGGTCAGATTGTGGGCAATCATTGGCTCAAAGGCGTGAGCGAGAGCTGGATCAAGCATCCAGTCATCATCAGCGATATCCTGAAT
>CAZJAW010000273.1:0-3987 GCA_964544035.1 uncultured Rhodobacterales bacterium | reverse complement strand
GCACATAGGTGCCGTGACCATAGAATTTTTTCATGATCCCTTCGGCCATGGGGGAACGGACTGCGTTGTGATCGCAGCAAAAGAGCACGGATTGCGGTAAGGGTTGCGTCATTCACCCACCAAAATGCAAGACGCAGATCAAGGTAAACAATCGGCGTGCTGTGTCGGTATCAATCTCGGCTTTCCCCTCAAGGCGTTCTTGCAGGACCCGGCTGCCTTCGTTGTGAATGCCGCGCCGCGCCATATCGATGGTTTCGATCTGGGACAGGGGCAGTTTTTTCACAGCATCGAAATAGCTTTCGCAAATGTGGAAGTAATCTTTGACCACCTGACGGAACGGCCCCAGGGACAGATGAAACTCCGCCGCTTTTTCCGAGCTTTCCGTGTCCAGATCAAAGACCAGCCGTTTGTCGCGTATCGACAAGCTTAGGCGATAGGGCCCTTCGGGCACTGGGCGTCCTTCGCGGTCGGGCAGCACAAATGTGTTGTTCTCAAGCAGATCAAACACTGCCACTTTCCGCTCTTGCTCGATCTCGGGCGTGGGCGGCGGCAGATTGGCATCGTCTAGTGTGATGTGTGAAATGCGGGTCATGGGCAGTTGCTGTGATTGCGAGAAACAGTGCGAGGTGCTTACGCAAGCGCTGCGCGCAATACAATGGCCCTGTGACGTTTCGTTATTTTATGCGGTTGCGTCACCAAGGGATTGGTCCAAAAACTTCTGGATGTACCTTGTGACTTAGCGACGGAGTTTGGGTTTGATCTTAGTCGTTTAGTTTGCGCAGGCGCGCTGAGACAGACAGCCCGTGCGCCTCAAGACTTTCTGATGCAGCCAGCCGTTCGGCACTTGGCCCAATCGCGCGCAAGGCTTTGGGCGTCATCTGCGCCAATGTCGTACGTTTGATAAAGTCCATCACCGAAAGACCTGAGGAAAACCGAGCCGAGCGCGCCGTGGGCAGCACGTGGTTTGGCCCACCGATATAGTCGCCAATCGCCTCGGGCGTCCATTGGCCTAGGAAAATGGCCCCTGCATGCGTGATCTGCGCGCTGAGGCTGTCCGGGTCCGCCACGCAGAGTTCAAGGTGTTCGGGTGCGATACGGTCCGACAGCTCTGCCGCAACGTCCAATGAAGGCACGGTGATGATCGCGCCAAAATCGCGCCAGCTGGCCCCGGCAATGGCGCGACGTTCTAGGGTCTCTAGCCGTTTATCGACGGCTTCGGCCACAGCGCGGCCAAATTCCGCATCCGTTGTGATCAAAAGCGATTGTGCGCTTTCGTCATGTTCGGCCTGACTGAGCAGATCAAGGGCGATCCAGTCCGGGTCGTTTTCGCCATCCGCGATAACAAGAATTTCTGACGGGCCTGCGATCATATCGATGCCGACTTTGCCAAAGACCCGGCGCTTGGCCGCGGCAACAAAGGCATTGCCCGGACCTGTGATCTTGTCCACGGGCGCAATGGTATCTGTGCCATAGGCCAGTGCGGCAATCGCTTGCGCCCCACCGATGCGGTAAATTTCGTCCACACCTGCGATCTGTGCGGCCAGCAACACCAGCGGGTTCAAAACCCCATCTGGCGTCGGCACGGTGATGGCTAAGCGCCCTACCCCGGCGACTTTAGCAGGCACCGCGTTCATCAACACAGAAGACGGATAGCTCGCCAGTCCGCCGGGCACATAAAGACCGGCTGCCGATACGGGTGTCCAGCGCCAGCCAAGGGTTGCGCCCGCATCGTCAGTCCAACTTGCGTTTTGCGGTATTTGGCGTGCGTGATAGTCGCCAATCCGTTTAGCGGCCAATTCCAGCGCCGCGCGGTCTTGTTCACTTACTTGCGCGATTCCTGCGTTAACCTCAGACGGTGTGATCCGCAGGGTTTCGCGCGTCAGTGCAATTCGGTCAAACCGTTCGGTCAGTTCGATAACCGCCGCATCGCCGCGCGCACGCACGTCGGCGATGATCTCCGCGACGGCGGCATCCACATCCGGGCTGTCCTCGCGCTTGGCATTCAAAAGGGCGGAAAAGCGCGCTTCGAAATCTGCGTCGTTATGGTCAAGAAACTGGGGCATTTTTGTCCTCTCGCCTGACTGGCGACATAGCCTTGCGACGCAGGCTGCTCAAGTGGGGAAGTACTGAGCAACGGCTCGTTACGCGTCCCGTTTATCTGTTCGGATCATCATCAGATCATGTTCCAATCCGTCCGCCCCAATGATTGCGTTGGGGATATTGCCCGTTTCAGTAAAGCCGTGCCGCACATAAAGCCCGATGGCCACGGCGTTCTCGGCGTTTACGAACAGCTCCAACTGCCAGATGCCTGCGGCCTGCGCCGCCGCCATGAGCGTGATCATCAACTGGTCTGCGACACCCTGTCCGCGCGCTTGGGGCACGACGTAAACAGGACCAATTTCTGCGCGATGATTGGCGCGAGGCACGGGATTACGATTGAGCCCAGCGATGCCAACGGCGGTTTCACCTGCAAAGGCAAGGAAGCGGTCGCCGTTGCTCAGGCGTTTGATATCTTGTTCGATTGGAACCGCAGCGGCTTCTTCGGCCGTGACCAAAAAACCTGAAGGGTACTGAACAATCCCCTCCATTCGGAGGGCGCGCCATACGTCCACATCATCGCCAGTCGCGACCCGAACCGTCAGGTCAGTCATCGTGACGGGGCACGGATTTGGACGGCGCCACATAAGGACGTGTGACGTCCTTTATCGTGACTTCAATCGCTTCGACGCTTAGGCGAATTGCGCCATCGCCCGCGAGGGTCAACAGAATGTCACCCGCCCCGTCTTCGCCCAGCTCAAAGCTGATAGACAACAGTGACAGGATCGTATCCTTGTCACTGCGATCAATTCCGTTGGTCGCGACGTTCTGCACCAAATCAAAGGCCAGCACAGATTGCACACGTTCAGGCGCGTGCCGCCCCTGCCCTTGATCTTCCCAGCGAAAGCGGTTGATCAGCAAGGCAAAGCGGCGCTGGCTGCGCGCATAAGTCATTTCGGTGATGGGAAAAACCGCGTCCTGGGCCAGCGAAGACACCACTTGCAAGTCCTCGGCGTCCAGCGCGCCAAGGTGCAATGGTGCCTCTCTGCCATCTTCGAATTTGGCGTCGTCGCTCATTCGCCGCGCACCCGTTCGATATTTGCGCCCACGCCTGACAGCTTGCGGACCACATGTTCATAGCCACGATCCAGGTGATAAACCCGCGCCACACGCGTTTCGCCTTCGGCTGCCATACCCGCAAGGATCAGGCTGACAGAAGCGCGCAGATCAGTTGCCATAACAGGTGCGCCTTTGAGTTTAGACACACCCTTGACGGTGGCGGTCCCGCCCTGAACGTCGATTTCTGCGCCCATACGGGTTAGTTCGGGTGCGTGCATAAAGCGATTTTCAAAGATCTTCTCTTCGAGGACTGACGTGCCTTCAGCGGTGCACAGCAGTGCCATCATCTGCGCCTGCAAGTCTGTGGGAAAGCCGGGGAAAGGTTCGGTGGTGACATCAACAGCGCGGATGCGCCCGTTCTTGCGCGCCACCTTCAGACCCTTGGCCGTTTCTTCGACGCTGACACCTGCGGCGTCCAGCTTTTCACAGAAGGCGCCGACCAAGTCCATGCGCCCGCCCAGCAATTCAACTTCGCCGCCACAGATGGCGGGGGCGAGCATATAAGTGCCAAGTTCGATCCGATCCGTCACAACGCGGTGGGTGGCACCGTGCAGACGGTCCACGCCTTGAATGGTGATGGTGGATGAACCGTCTCCGTCAATCTGTGCACCCATGGCGCGCAGGCAATCGGCTAGGTCCACGATCTCGGGTTCGCGTGCCGCGTTGTTGATGACCGTGGTGCCTTTGGCGAGCGTGGCGGCCATCATAATGTTTTCTGTCGCACCGACGGAAGCAAAGGGGAAGTCAATCACCGCCCCCTTTAGCTTGCCTCCATCCGCCTTAGCGTGCAGGTACCCATCGCGCAGCTCAATCTCTGCGCCCATTTTAGCC
>CAZJAW010000272.1:0-3988 GCA_964544035.1 uncultured Rhodobacterales bacterium | reverse complement strand
GTTGAACGCGCTGATCCTGAAAATTCTAAAAGACAAAAAACGCATCCTGCCGCGCCAGCTGTGGCGCTCTTTTGTCAATGAAATCAAGGTGGATGGGGACGCTATCGAGCCAGCTACGCTTTCGGCCATCTCAAAAACCTTCGCGAGCCAAAACAAAAAACTACAAGCGGCCCACAACCTACCCCATGACTTACTTAAAGCCCCGCGTGCCAAAAAAGCTTGGGTAGAAGCCGACCCAACACGCGGCTTTCGCGCCAGCCAGTATTTGCTGGGCTTTATGTGGCGCATCGACAAAGCCACGCGGGCCGAGCGAAAGACCAAAGCCGCCGATCTGGCCCGTGTGAATAACACGGCCATGCCATCTGTTGCAGACGTATCTTCGACCCATGACGGGTTAACGGATGCCGCGCGTGCACTGTTGCCGCCATTGGCCGTCCAAAATTTCGAAAAGCTGCGCACATCTTCTTTCGCACCGCACAACAAGCTGGGTGCGGTGAACGAAGAAGCGCTTGCCGCCGCCTATACCCCCGCCCCGCCGCGCAAATTGCCAAAAGGCTCAAGCGGCAATGTCATCGTCGGCTGCATGAAGAACGAAGCACCCTATATCGTTGAATGGGTTGCCTACCATCGTGCCATGGGCGTCGACAATTTCCTGATCTACACCAATGGCTGCGAAGACGGGACAGACGAAATCCTTGATCGTTTACAGGACATGGGGGTGGTGCAGCGGCGCAGCAATGACGGCTGGAAAGGCAATTCGCCCCAACAATACGCGTTAAATCAATCACTTAAGGAACCGCTGATCAAAAACGCCGATTGGATCATCCACATCGATGTGGACGAATTCATGAACGTGCGCACTGGCAACGGCACCTTGCAGGATTTCTTTGACGCAGTGCCCGACGCGACCAACGTGGCGATGACGTGGCGGCTGTTTGGGCACAACGGCGTCACCGATCTTGCCGACGAATTTGTGATTGATCAATTCGACCATTGCGCCCCCAAATTCTGCCCGAAACCACACACCGTTTGGGGTTTCAAAACCATGTTCAAGAACATCGGGGCCTATGAAAAGATCAGCTGTCACCGCCCCAACAAACTGAAGCCCGGAAAAAAGGACAAAGTGCGCTGGGTGAATGGTTCTGGCAAAGAAATGACCAAAGAAGTCGCCGAAAACGGCTGGAGAAGCTCAAAAAAATCAATTGGTTACGACCTTCTACAGCTCAATCACTATGCATTACGCTCGGCCGAGAGCTTTTTGATCAAACGTCAGCGCGGCCGCGCACTGCATGTGGATCGCTCGATTGGGATCAACTACTGGATCCGCATGGACTGGTCCGACTTTCGCGACATCACCATCAAACGCAACCTGCCGCGTTTGCAGGCCGAATACGACCGATTGATGTCGGATGACATCCTGCGGGACTGGCATGAAAAGGGTCTGGCGTGGCATCACGCCAAAGCCAAGGAACTGCATGCAATTCCAGAGTTCAAGGACCTCTATGATCAAGCCTTGAAGGTCAAATTGACCGAGACAGAACGCGTGGCCTTTGCCCTCGCCCTAGATATGGAGAGCTGAGATGGACGGCAGCAAAACCATTGATCCGACCGGTTTCATTAAGTCCCGTGCTTTGAAACTTCCAAAGGACGACAATTACTTAACCGGAAAAGTAAGGGGCCTTTTGCGTTCCGGTGACTATGAAAAAGACCTGACAGCCGCCGCACTCAAAGCCACGCGCGAAGGTGACCGCGTGTTGGACTTAGGCTGCGGGCTAGGCTTTGTTTCTGGCATGATCGCCAAACGCCGCAACGTCGAGGCAATCTTTGGCTATGATGGCAACGCGTCCCTTCTGGCATATGCCGACGCAATGCTTGCCACCAATGGCATCAAAAACGTCACCCTGACCAACGCGGTTCTAGGAAAGCGCAAATCCTCTGTACCATTTTATGTGCGCGCACCTTTTGCCGCGTCCTCGCTTTTGCCGCTCAAAGACAATACCGGCGAAGAAGTCACCACCGATATGCTGAATGTCAAAACGGTTATGAACTCTCACAAACCCACCGTAGTGATCTGCGACATTGAAGGTGGCGAAGTCGATCTGTTAAGCAATCTGCCTCTGAAAGGTGTGCGCCAAGTCGTCGTCAAACTGCATCCCGACTATATCGGCCATGACGGTATGAGCGAACTTTTCAAAGCGATGGGTACAGCAGACCTTGCCTATGACCCGCGCCTAAGTGCCGGCCGCATCGTCGGCTTCCGCGCAAAGTGAGCCATCTCGCCATCTTATGTGTGCGCAACGAGGCGGCCTTTCTTTTGGAATGGCTGGCCCATCACCGCGCCGTTGGATTTGATCATTTCCTTGTCTTTTCAAATGACTGCGACGATGGCACCGATAACATGCTTGACCATTTGGCCAGTCTTGGCGGCCTGACACACATCCGCAATGATGGACCCTACGATCAGGGTGGTATTCAATTTACGGCATTAAAAAAGGCGGCCAAAATGGATTTGGTCAAAGACGCCGATTGGATTTTGCCGCTGGACGTGGACGAGTTTGTGAACATCCACGCAGGCAACGGCACCTTGAATGACTTGCACGCCGCCCTACCCGACGCAACCGCGATCACGCTGACATGGCGTATGTTCGGGAACAACGATCAGGTCCGTTTTCAAGACAAACCCGTCACCGAAGTGTTTGACCGCGCAGCCCCCGAAATTCTGTTCTGGCCATGGCGCGCATCCATGTTCAAGACGCTCTATCTGAACGACGGCACCTACAAAAAACCCGGCGTGCATCGCCCACGCGACCCAGACCAAGACAAGCTGGAAGCGGCCCGATGGTACGACAGCCACGGGCGCACCCTAGATGAACAATTCAAAACCCGCCGGATTTTTTCTAACTACGGTCGGCCCAATTACGGACTGGCGCAGATCAACCATTACCCACTGGGCGCTATGGAAAGCTATGTGTTGAAGGCCGACCGCGGGCGGGCGGTACATTCGGACGATTTGCTTGGGCTAGACTATTGGGTTGAAAGGAATTTCTGCTCAGACAAGGACACAACAATCCGCCGCTACGATGCAACCCGCGATGCCGAATTGGCGAAATTGCGAGCCGATGCAACTCTGACGGCGCTGCACGACGCTGCTGTGACATGGCGCAAAGATCGCTTTGAGACGCTGATGGAATTGGAACCTTTCAGAGCCCTTTTTGGCCGTCTGTTGATGACACCGCCTACCCGACCCGTGCCACCAAAAGCTGCACAATTTTTGACAGGTTACGCCAATAAGGCCCGCGCAAATGCAAAATAGTCGCTCAACTTCTTCTTAATTCTGCCATATTAGCCTCATATCTGGAACGGAACCCACGCTAAAAATCAGTGGGAGTGTGAGGTTTTTTAATGCAGGATAACACGTTGGCCTTTGATCCCGACATTGCTGATCTGTCTCAGGAAGATTGGTTAACCAAGCTGGCAAGCGCTGCTGAACTGCATGGTTTTTTTCAACCGCTGGGAAGCAAACATTTTGCAGCCCATGTTCGGCGCGGTGATACACTCATCGTGACATTCGAAACCGTTCAAGGCATTCGCGCACTTTCTGAAGATAATGAACCGCTGGGTTGGCGACTTGTACGCGAACATGACTGGTCACATCTGCTGATCGCCTCAGACGGTGACACGTGGTTCCGCGACCGCCATGTCTATTCCCTATTTGACCGGATGGTCGATGACGGGTTCTTTGATAACTTCGAAAACGTGCTGTTTTATGGCGCCGGCCCTTGTGGCTACGCCGCCGCTGCGTTTTCCGTGGCCGCACCGGGCGCGCGGGTCGTTGCGATCCAACCGCAAGCGACACTTGATCCAAAAATCGCTGAATGGGATTACCGATTTTCCGATTGCCGCCGGATGGATTTCACATCACGCTACGGCTACGCCCCCCTCATGCTGGATGCCTGCGCGCACGCTTATGTGCTGTTTGACCCGGCAG
>CAZJAW010000271.1:0-4000 GCA_964544035.1 uncultured Rhodobacterales bacterium | reverse complement strand
ACTGCATTGTCAGTAGCCAGCAGGAAATCCTCGCGGCAGTAACCTGCCTCATCCAGTGCCTTTTCCACACCGGGTGTCAGCGCGTTTACAAACCCCTCGTCCGAATCCGTCGGCGTCGAAGCAGGCGAACCGATCATGTATGAGTCAAATACGATTCCCTCATCCACATACTCATAGCCCCAGAACCACTGGTAGCCCGTAGCCTTGATGGTGACGTCAGCCTCTGGGATTTCCTGTTGGTGGAACAATGTGGGCAGCGAAAACGCACCAATGAACACCAAAATCAAAACCGGGATAACAGTCCACGCAATCTCGATCGAGGTGTGGTGGGTAAAGGTTGCAGGCTCAGGGTTGCGCTTGCGGTTGTAGCGGATCACGACCCATGCCAGCAGGACTGTCACAAACAAAGTAATCAGCGTGATGATCACCAGCATCATGCCATCTAGCCACTGCAGGCGGCGCGCAACTTCGGTCGCGGCAGGTTGAAAGCCCGTAGCGCCGTCAACCGGGCGCCCGATCACTTCAAGCCCGTCTTGGGCCCATGCTGGAACGGCGGCAAGGGCGGCTGTAGCGCCCGAGATCGAGAAAAGCGTTTTCATATAGTCGTCCTGATCTTGTTGGATCATTGATCCCAGTCGAAAGGCCGCGCAGTGCCGCCCGTTGTATTGTTTGGTGCTTACAATCATATCTTGAACGCAAGATAAAGACTTAAGGGGCGCGTCAAACGGACGCTTCATCCCTAAAAAACCAAACAGGAGCCTACCATGACCGACGCCCCCTTCGCACCGCTGGATACTGCGGTCGACCGCGACGCCGCCCTTGATATTTTACGCGCCGCAACGGTTGGGGCCGATGATGGCGAGTTGTTTTTTGAACAACGCCGCTCAGAAGCTTTGGTTTACGACGATGGCCGCCTAAAGACCGCAAGTTACGATGCTTCCAAAGGTTTTGGCCTACGCGCCGTGCGCGGCGAAGTGGCTGGTTATGCCCATTCGACTGAAATTACTGAATCAGCTTTGCGCCGTGCCGCTGAAACTGCGCGACTGGCCGTGGGCGATGGCGGCGGCACATTGGCGGACGCCCCACAAGCGACCAACCAGCAGCTTTACACGGACAGCGACCCGATCAACGGAGCCACCTTCCCTGTCAAACTAGAGACCTTAAAAGAAGTCGATGCGTTTTTGCGCACGCTTGATTCGCGTGTTGTGCAAGTCTCTGTCTCGCTCGCTGCATCGTTGCAAGAGATCGAGATTCTTCGCCCAGATGGGCATTCTGTGCGTGATGTACGCCCGATGAGCCGCCTTAACATCTCGGTCATCGTGGAACAGAACGGGCGGCGCGAAAGCGGCAGTGCGGGTGGTGGCGGACGTGTTGGCCTTGATGGGTTGATCGACCGCGCAGACTGGCAAGCCAAGGCGCGTGAAGCGCTGCGTGTGGCGGTCGTCAATCTTGACGCAGTCCCGGCACCTGCGGGCGTGATGGACGTGGTGCTTGGCCCCGGCTGGCCCGGTATCCTGCTGCACGAAGCCATCGGCCACGGGCTCGAGGGCGATTTCAATCGCAAGGGCAGCTCGGCCTTTGCAGGCCTCATGGGGCAGCAGATCGCTGCGCGCGGTGTGACCGTTCTGGATGACGGTACGATCCCGAACAGACGAGGGTCGATCACTGTGGATGACGAAGGCACGCCCAGCGCCAAGAATGTGCTGATCGATGACGGTGTGCTGGTCGGTTACATGCAAGACCGTCAGAACGCGCGGTTGATGGGCGTGCAAGCCACAGGCAACGGACGGCGCGAAAGCTACGCGCACGCGCCGATGCCCCGCATGACCAATACCTATATGCTTGGCGGGGACGTGGCACCTGGCGACATCGTGGCGGACCTCAAGGACGGTATCTATGCCGTCGGATTTGGCGGCGGGCAGGTCGACATCACAAATGGCAAGTTCGTGTTTTCCTGCACCGAAGCTTATCGAGTCGAAAATGGCCGCGTTGGCGGGCCCGTCAAAGGCGCCACTTTGATTGGGGACGGAGCAACCGCGCTCAAGCAGATTCGTGCCATCGGCAATGACATGGCGCTTGACCCGGGCATGGGAAATTGCGGCAAGGCAGGGCAATGGGTGCCTGTTGGCGTCGGACAACCCACTTTGATGATTGGCGGCCTGACCGTTGGTGGTTCTGCATCTTAAACGCAGAGATGGCATTTGAGTCGGCAAGGCGGGCGTGTGTTGGGCAGAACCTTCATGCGCCCTCGCTATTTTAGGGGAACATCAAGGGGGTGTATTGTCTCTCGATCAGCCTGTATTTGCAGTCTTCAAATCTAAAAAACGTTGCGTATCAAGGTGTAACAAGTTTGCACTGTTTTGAGCTTAATGCATTTAGGCGTTGTTAACCTTGGCGAATCTATAACGTCTCATGCAACGGACGGAGCCACGGATGACTGAAAAGGATACCCATCCTTCTTCCACTCACCCCCCACTCCCACCCACCTCGGAAGATGACCGTTTTGCGTGTCTTCGTCTGTTGCGCTCTCGCCGGGTTGGCATATCGACGTATCAACGTTTGCTAATTGAACACGGCACTGCGCAAAATGCGTTGGCCGCGCTACCTGAGGTAGCGCGTGCCGCCGGCGTTTCGCGTTACGAAATTTGCCCCGAGGGTGTCATCCATGCTGAATTGAAGGCAGGGCGTCTTGCCGGTGCGCGATTGGTTGCAAAGGGTACAACCGATTATCCCAAAGCCTTGACCGATTTGCGCGATGCGCCACCTTTTTTGTGGGCGATCGGGGATGCCGCGTTGTTGCACAAACCCGCCATTGCACTTGTCGGCGCGCGCAACGCATCGTCGCTTGGTACACGCATGGCACGCGGACTGGCGCGTGATCTTGGGGCTGCAGGTTATATTGTAGTGTCGGGCCTTGCACGCGGAGTAGACGCCGCCGCGCACCTCGCAGCCTTGGACACGGGCACAATCGCAGTACAGGCCGGTGGGGTCGACACTATATACCCAGCCGAAAATACCGAATTGGCGTTGAATATTGCAAAGCAAGGTCTGCGCCTTAGCGAACAACCCATGGGCCTGCAACCTATGGCCCGGCATTTTCCAGCGCGCAATCGCCTGATTTCGGGGCTGGCACAGGCGACGGTGGTGGTTGAGGCCGCTGCAAAATCCGGCAGCCTCATCACCGCCCGCGACGCGCTTGATTTGGGGCGTGATGTGCTTGCGGTGCCTGGGCATCCCATGGATGCGCGCGCATCTGGTTGCAATATGTTGATCCGGGACGGCGCAGTTCTGGTACGCAATGCCTCTGACGTACTTGAAGCGATTGCGCCACTTGCCCCACCCACGCCGGAACTGCCCCTAGAAACACCACCAACGCGACCGAGTGATCGACGTACGTTAAGCGAAACGGCAAGCTTGCATGGACAAATTCTAGCGCGTCTTGGCCCCGCACCTTTGCCAGAGGATCAGTTGATCCGCGACCTTAACGCGCGTTCAGAAACGGTGGTGCCCGTACTGGTCGAACTTGAGCTTGAAGGCAGCATCGATCGTGGCCCCGGTGGCCTTCTGACCCGCGCCAGTTAAGCGCACCCAATCAGTATCGGTTGACATTCCCCCCTTGCGCCTCAATCTCTGTGCGGCCATAGAGCGCCCAGAAATTACGTAAAAGGTTGACCCGCTTAATGCCTGTCGTCGTTGTTGAATCCCCAGCTAAAGCCAAGACAATCAACAAATATTTGGGTGATGACTATACTGTTTTGGCCAGTTATGGCCACGTGCGTGACCTGCCCCCAAAAGACGGATCAGTCGACCCCGACAACGGATTCGAGATGCTTTGGGAGGTCGCAAGCGCCAGCAAAAAGCACATGAAAGCGATTGCAGACGCACTGAAAGACGACAACGCATTAATCCTCGCGACTGACCCTGACCGCGAAGGCGAAGCGATCAGTTGGCACCTGCAAGAGGCGCTGACAGCCCGCAAATCGATCAAGAAAAGCACCCC
>CAZJAW010000270.1:0-4005 GCA_964544035.1 uncultured Rhodobacterales bacterium | reverse complement strand
CGGGTACCGTCGCCACGCAAATGCAGCGTGAAATCAAGGCAAGCGGCATCAATCCGGTCAGTCAGCTTGATTGGTCTGATCACATTCCGGCCGATTGGCCGGCACGCGCATTGCTGTGGATGTGTTCCAGTGATGCAGACGAATGTGTCGGGCAGGAACTGTCCTTGCGTGACCCTGATCTTCGCCAGCGCTTGGGCCTGACATGATCAAGACCGAGGCGGCGGGGTCAATCACGACGATCACCTTGGACCGCCCAGACAAGGCCAATGCGCTGACGGAAGCCATGCTGCGCGATCTCATTGATGCGCTGGATCAAGCCATGGGCGCAGCGGCGGTCATATTGACGGGCACAGGTCGTGTTTTTAGCGCAGGGGCTGATCTGGAAGCGGCGCGTGCAGGGCTTGCTACGTCACCTCTGTGGGAAGAACTCTCGGGCGCTGTCGCGGCCTTGCCGGGGCTAAGCATTGCGGCGCTCAATGGCACAGTGGCAGGCGGGGCGACGGGCATGGTGTTGGCCTGCGACTTACGGATCGCGGTGCCACAAGCCAAGTTCTTTTATCCGGTGATGAAGCTCGGCTTTCTACCGCAACCCAGCGATGCCGCGCGCATGGCCGCGTTGATAGGGCCTGCGCGCACCAAATGGTTGCTTGTGGCGGGGCAAAAAATCACGTCCGAACAGGCGCTGCTGTTTGGTTTGATCGACGAGGTGATGCCGCCAGAAGAATTGATCGCGCGGGCACAAGAGTTGTGTGCAGATTGCGTTGCTGCCGACCCGGATACGGCGCGAGCCATAAAGGCACTTTGCACAGATCGACGACACAAGTGACCCTATCATAAAATTGCCTTGGCGTGACAACTTGATGATTGGCTCAGACGGTACACACTTTTTGGCTTAGTTTAATGAATTGGATGCCTGCATAGGCGGCATAACGCATCTGACTTGGTGAACGTCACTTGCACAATGGGCGCAGGGTGTGACAGTGGAAGTGTAGTATGCACGAGCCAGGGAGTGCGACGTGGAATTTGATCTGGAAAGCCAACCCGAGATTGTTCAGACAATCGCCGGTTATGCGCTGCAAGGGTGGGAGTTAGCTCTGACATGGTTGCTGAGCCCGGCGGCTTGGTCCCAGTTCGGGTTGCTCATCGTTGCTTATCTCGGCGCAGTTCTGATCAACCGTCGCCTCCAGCCATTTTTGGCGCGTCTGCTGGATCCGGGCGAAAATGAAAATATCATCGCAAAGGCGCGCCGGTTCGTTGCACAATTCCTGCCCCTGCTGTTGCCCCTGCTGGCTTACGTACTGACAGGCATTGGCGAAGGTATTGTCCGTTCGATCTTTGATAGTGGTGCTGTGATTGCCTTTGGTAAGCGGGTATTCCTGTTCCTTGCGGTGCGAGCGTTGGTCGCAAATATCATCACCGACCCGTTCTTGAAGCTGCTGGGACGCTACGCGTTGGTTCCCATAGCTGGCCTTTATGCGCTGAACCTGCTGGGGTTGGTTGCAGCACAGCTCGAGGCGACCGTGGTGCCGCTGGGCAACCTGTCGTTTAACGTTCTGTGGCTGTTGCAATTCATTGTGGTGGGTGGGGTGATTTTCTGGCTAGGGCAATGGTCCAACAGCCAGTCCACGGGCTTCATCCAAAAGCAGGAAGAGATGCGCCCGTCCCTGCGCCAGCTCGTGGCGAAGCTGATCGAATTCACCATCTTCGCCATCGCGTTCCTTGTTTTGATGAACATCATGGGTATCAACCTGTCTGCCCTTGCAGTGCTTGGGGGCGCCATCGGTGTCGGTTTGGGTTTTGGTCTGCAAAAGATCGCATCAAACTTTATCTCAGGCGTGATCCTATTGGTCGAAGGGCAGGCGACAGTTGGAGACTATGTCGAACTTGACGGCGGCGAAGCGGGCACGATCGTCAAGATGACGGCACGCGCGGCGATACTGGAAACCTATGACGGTCGCTGGATCGTTGTTCCGAACGAAGATTTCATCACCACCCGCGTTGTAAACTATTCCGACAGTGGGTCAGCCAACCGATACGAAGCGCCGTTTTCCGTCAGCTACGACACGGATATCAATACGGTTCCTGCGATCATCGAAGCGGCAGTGGCCAAGCACCCTGAAGTGTTGGACAAACCATTCCCGCCAGATTGCGAATTGCGTGGGTTCGGTGAAAGCGGCATCGATTTTGCTGTCGAGTTTTGGGTCAACGGTATCGATGATGGTCGCAACAAATTTACGTCCGATGTGCTGTTTCTGATCTGGAACGCATTGCGCGACAATGACATCAGAATTCCCTATCCGCATCGCACCATCGAGGTCTCGGGCGAGCTACGCACGACCCCCGCGTCGTGAACCGCGTTGCTGTTATTGGTGGCGGTCCAGCAGGTCTGGCCGCAGCCGAGGTCATTGCGGAAGCCGGGTTGACCGTCACAGTGTATGATGCCAAGCCGTCATTGGGACGAAAGTTCTTGATGGCAGGTAAATCTGGGCTGAACCTGACCAATGCAAGCGCGATGCCGGATGTTCTGGCGTCTTACAGTGATGCCGCCCCTTGGCTTGCGCCCATCATCAGCGGATTTGACAACGAGGCGATTGTTGAATGGGCGACGGAGCTTGGGCAGGAGATGTTCGTTGGCACCACACACCGTGTTTTTCCGCGCGCAATGAAGGCGTCGCCACTGCTGCGGTCATGGCTTGCACGGTTGGACGCACTTGGCGTTGAACGTCGAACAAAATGGCGCTGGACAGGGTGGGAGGATGAGGCCCTCACCTTTGATACGCCTGATGGGCCGCAAGCCGCGCTTGCAGATGCCGTTGTGCTGGGCCTTGGTGGGGCCAGTTGGGCGCGCCTGGGATCGGACGGCGCATGGGCCGATGTTCTGGCGCAGGCGGGTGTCAATCTGGCCCCCTTTGGCCCTGCCAATACCGGTCTGTCCGTCGTGTGGTCAGAGCATATGTTCCGTTTGTTGGGCCAGCCGCTGAAAGCAGTTGCTTGGAAAGCAGGTGAATACCGTTCGCGCGGCGAGGCCGTTGTGTCCAAGCGTGGTCTTGAAGGTGGCGGCATCTATTCAGTGTCGCGGGGCGTGCGCGAGGGCGCCCCTCTTTACGTCGATCTATTGCCCGACTTAAGCGTCGATGATGTGGCCAAACGGCTGGCGCGACCGCGTGGCAAGATGAGCTTTGCCAACCATTTGCGCAAAAGCCTAAAGCTCGACCCGCTGCGCCTTGCACTTGCGCAAGAATGGGGCCGTCCTTGGCCTGAGGATGCAGTCGCGGTGGCCCGGCGTCTAAAAAAACTTGTCGTGCGCCACGACGGGTTGCGTCCGATTGACGAAGCGATTTCGACGGCGGGTGGAGTACCAGCGGCAGCGTTGGATGCGCAGTTGATGTTGCACGCGCGTTCGGGGGGGTTCTGCGCAGGTGAGATGTTGGATTGGGAAGCGCCGACAGGTGGCTACCTTTTGACTGCGTGCCTTGCGACTGGACGACATGCGGGGCGCGGTGCGGTTGAGTGGTTGGCGCGCAGGGCGGGATAAACCCCGCCTGACCATCAATGATCTTGTGCGGCGCGGAATTGTGGGCGCGCGCGCAGGCGCTTGGCATAGGCTTTGACCGAACCGGGCAAAGCCGGAAATTCTGCACCAAATGCCCAGCCGAAACAGTGGACCGCCAACAGGTCCGGCAGCGTGATCTGATCACCCATGATGAAACTCCCACCCGCGTCCTCAAGCATGCCCGCAAAAGTATCTACATTGCGCGAGAATTCTTTGTGGAGTGTGGGCTTTAACCCGTCCACGCGCAGTTTCTCTGGCAGGACAAAGGTGTGTTTGGCGTTGATCCAAAGGCTGGCGTCCATCTCGTCGATTAACCAAAGGGTCATGGCGTCCTGCCGCGCGCGTTCCGGTGTGCCAGCAGGTGCTGTCAAAGCGCCATGTTTGTCTGCAAGATAGGTCATGATCGCGACGCTGTCGGTTAGAACGTCTTCGCCGTCGACAAGAGCGGGGAT
>CAZJAW010000269.1:0-4028 GCA_964544035.1 uncultured Rhodobacterales bacterium | reverse complement strand
CGCTAAGGCCTTGATCAATGGCTATACAATCGGTGGTGAAACCTTGTTTGTTTTTAATGCCTTGCCTGAGTGATCAGTGGTGATGCGGTTCGTCGTCCAATGATCCGTGAACGGCAAATTGAGTGATATCTGCATCCTGTGCTTCAATCACGCGGTAAGCTTCGCGCACACCAGATGGGGTCAATTCGCGCGCAACTGTCAGCAAGGTGTTGGGCGCGTGATCCGCACATAGATCGGCCATCTGATCGATCTCTTCTTCGGCCACGCCAAGTGCGGCCTCAACCGACGGCGCGCCATAAATATCCACAAAGTGCTGTGCCAGCAGCTGGGCAATGGCGCCGTGTTCTAGCGGCTCGATCTGTGTCACGGCAACAAAGCTTGTCCGCCCAAACGTCTCGCAGCCCATCCATCCGTTTGAGAAGGCCTGCCGTGCTTTGCCGATCAGGTCGGCCTCGGACCAATTGGAAAACTCGAAACCGCCTGAAATGCACCATTCCCCGGTGCGGGCTGGATTGTGAAACACCCGCGTGTCGCTGTCGTCAAAATGGATTGCGCGGGCAAGCTTCATGTGGGCCTCGTTAGGTTTTCCGTCAGGGGCAGCAGAACAGTTTTGTCTGCGACCTTCAACAGGAGGCCAAGGTTTTCATCTAAACCAATGTAAGTCCCAGTGTGTCCGGCGACCGTGATTTCACCGTTCAGATCGTGGGCCAGGCCTGCCCATTCGCGGTGCAGGTGAGCAAGCCCACCCTCAGCCCAAGCATTGATGCCAACCAGAGTGTGGCGCACCCACGCTTCCAGCAGTTGAACCGCACCAATTTCGGCGCAGCCTTCGGCATAAAGTGATGTAACGTCGGGGGTATGCCCCATTTCTTCACTTGGTGGCCAAAGGGTCAGGGACAGTGCGACGACGACCCAATCGGGTTCGTCTTGTATTGCCCCTTTGGCCGCCATGCGCAGTCCTCCGCAGCGCCCGCCGTTCACAAATATACCGCCGTTCCAGCCCAACTGTACGCCAACTTCTGGCGGTGCATGCGCGCCAAGGGCATTTTGAAAACCAACACCACAGATTGGCAGGATCGCTGCCGCTTTGCAGAGTGCTACATCGGGTGCAAACACGATTGCCGCGCGCAAGATGTCTGGGGCAAGATCGTAAACCACAAGCCCCGCATCACACCCCGCATCTGCTTTTGCACAAGCCACTGCAAACGGGTCGGCCCCGTCGGCGGATTGTCCGGAAAACAACGGCGGGAATTGCGGTTCGTTCATGCAAAACCCTTGTCGATCAACCCTCGGGCCACCGTGCGAAAGCTCTGCGCCTGAGGGCTGTCTGGCTTGGACACAACGATGGGCGCCCCCCCGTCTGCGGCCAGACGGATATCGAGGTGCAATGGGATTTCAGCCAACAAAGGCACGTCCAATTTTTCAGCCTCTGCGGCCACGCCGCCATGGCCGAACAGGTGTTCTTCATGCCCACAAGAAGAACAGATATGCGTCGACATGTTTTCGATCATGCCGATGATGTTGGTGCCCAATTGGTTAAACATATCAATGCCTTTGCGGGCATCAAGAAGGGCAATGTCCTGTGGCGTGGATACGATAATCGCGCCGTCCAATTGTGCCTTTTGCGCAAGCGTCATTTGCACATCGCCCGTGCCGGGTGGCAGATCGACAATCAGCACGTCAAGCGCGCCCCACTGCACTTGCGTTAGCATCTGTTGCAAGGCGCCCATCAGCATCGGGCCACGCCAGACCACAGCCTGATCTTCGTTCGCCATCAGACCCAGCGACATCATCGTGACACCAAAATTGCGCATGGGCAGGATCGTTTTGCCATCAGGGGACGCAGGTCGCCCCGACACACCCAACATGCGCGGCTGCGACGGGCCGTACACATCCGCATCAAGCAATCCAACACGCCGTCCTTCAGCCGCCAAGGCACAAGCGAGGTTGGAGGCAACAGTAGATTTACCCACACCGCCCTTGCCCGAAGCCACCGCAATGATGCGATCGACGCCAGGGATTTTTTCGGGGCCAGCAGGGGCCGCACTGCGTCCCGGTTTCAGATCAGGCGGCGGCGCTTTTGCGCTGTGGGCTGTCATCACGATGGACACTTGGTCCACGCCATCCAGTGCGTTGATTTCTGCCTCTGTGCTGTCTTTGAGCGCGGTATAGGCCTCTGCATGACTGCCAGAGATTTCCATGACAAAGCGCACGCGCCCCTCATCGACTGTCAAGGCTTTGACGATACCCGCTTCGACGACGGAGGTGCCGCTAATCGGGTCGATCACGTCTTTGAGGATGGCAAGAACGGCCTCGCGGGTCACAGGCACGTTAGGATTGCCCTTCGATTTTGCCAGTCACAACGTGTTCAACGTCGAGCCCATCAATGGTCAAAACCATCTTGGCCTCAAAACTGCGGTCCCCAGTTTCGCCTGCTTTGCGCAATGCGTCTTCGATGGCTTGTTGCGATGTCACCCCAACCTGTTTGAGGAACTTTCGCATCGACATGTTATAGGCGTCACTCATTCTTGTTCTCCGATTTCCTTGACCCGTTCCTTGATCGCCCCCTAGGCTGCACTGAACCTTGCGGGGACACAAACGTGAAATTTGTATTTTTTCTGGCGTTTCTTTTGTGCCCTATGGTCGCCGTCGCCCAAGACCGGGATTTCACCCTGTCCGCACCTGCGTCCTTGGTGGAGACGGGCCTGTTGCGTCACGTCCTTCCGCGCTTTTCTCTGAAACACGGTGTGCGGATCACTTTGGTTGAGGCAAATGGCGACGTAGAGATCGGGGCGACAGGCACGCCTATCTTTGCTGGCTTGGACACTGTCTGGCATATCACGCCCAACGATGCGGCGGGTCCGGTCCAGTTCATCGAATGGCTGCTGTCTGATATCGGTCGGCGCACGATCAACGGGTTCAAGGTGGATGACACCGCGCCTTTCACTACAGATATCGTGGTCAAGGCAGTGGTGGCTGCGCCAACCCTTGATGGCGATCCGATCGCGGGCGAAACTTTGTCGCTGCTGCATTGCGGGCGCTGCCATGTCATCAACGACACCAATCGTATGAAAGGGATGGGCCAAACGCCATCTTTTGCCTTGCTGCGTACCTTTGAGGACTGGCTGAACAGATTTGCCACGTTTTACATTCTGAATCCGCACCCCAGTTTCACCCAAGTTGAGGAGGTCACGCCGCCGTTTAGCGCCCATCTGCCGCCCGCCATTGTGCCGGTCGAGATCACGCAAGACGAGCTTGAGGCTATCTTGGCCTATGTCGCCACAATCCCGCCAGCCGATCTTGGCGCGCCTTTGCAAAGTCAGTGATCCTTGCGCTTTGACAGGTAGTCTTCCGTGGTGCGTGGGCGTGGCCTTTCCCCCCCGGCAAAGGGGTTGTTATCAGAATGATACTGCGCATTGATCCGGCAGTTGTCGCACATCTGGATCATTCGGGCGGCTTGCGGATTGGCAAACATTGCGTGACTGCCAGCCAGCTTTTCGCTGATCTTTTCTACCGTCGATTTGACACCAAAAAGCGTGCCGCATTCAACGCAAGGGAACGGTTCTTCCTCGTTCAGAACTGTTTGGGCGAACGCGGCATCCGTCAGGTTCAGCTGTGGCTGAAGCGTGATCGCCTTTTCAGGACAAACGTTGGTGCAAAGCCCGCATTGCAGGCAAGCGTCTTCCTGAAAGCGCAGTTGTGGCAAATCCGAGTTGTCGGCCAACGCACCCGAAGGGCACAACGACACGCAAGCCAAACACAGGGTGCAAGCATCTGTATCCACCACCACGGCGCCGTATGGCGCCCCTTCGGGCAGGGGCATCGTTTCGATTTGTGGGTTCAGGGCCTTTGCAGACAGACGCGCGATTTGACGCCGTGTTCCTTGTGGCAGAACCGGTTCCGAGGTTACGGCGTCACGCGCACGCTCAAACAGATGATCTGACAAGGCATCCGGGTCCGCTATGTCGAGTATGGTGACCTTGTCGGGTGAGATCGCATCAGCCAGTGCCAGTTGTGGATTAAGCGCG
>CAZJAW010000268.1:0-4059 GCA_964544035.1 uncultured Rhodobacterales bacterium | reverse complement strand
CCCAATGCCCCCGGCTTCGGCCACACAAGAGCGCGAAAAATCCAAGAAAATCGGTGCTTTGGCCGCGCTTTTTCCTTTTATTTTGCCTTATTGGAAGCTGGCAATTGCTGCGATTGCTGCGTTGGTGGGCACCGCAATCATTTCACTGACGCTGCCTTTGGCGGTGCGCCGCGTGATCGACAACTTTAATTCAGCCGATTCCAGCATTCTGGATTCTTATTTCATAGCGGCCATCGGCATCGCCGGCCTTTTGGCGGTTGGAACGGGCTTGCGCTATGCACTGGTGACACGGTTGGGCGAACGTGTGGTGGCCGACATTCGCAAGGCAGTGTTTGACCGTGTGATTGGGATGTCGCCCAGTTTCTACGAGAACATCATGACAGGCGAGGTGCTAAGCCGTATCACCACAGATACAACGCTGATCCTAAGCGTTGTGGGATCGTCCGTATCCATCGCGTTGCGCAATGTGTTGATATTCACAGGTGGTTTGGTTTTGATGATGCTGACCTCTGCCAAATTGACCTTGATGGTGCTTTTGATTGTACCTGCGGTTGTGGTTCCGATCCTTGTGTTGGGGCGGCGCTTGCGCGTGCTGAGCCGCGAAAACCAAGACTGGATTGCTGCGTCTTCGGGGCGCGCATCCGAGCAGCTCAGCGCGGTGCAAACTGTGCAGGCCTTTACCCATGAAACAGCCAGTCGTGCTATGTTTTCGGAAGTGACAGAGGCAAGCTATGGCTCTGCACGCCGCCGCATTACTACGCGGGCCGCCATGACAGTCATCGTCATCTTCCTGATCTTTGCAGGCATTGTCGGTGTGTTGTGGATCGGAGCCAACGATGTGCGCGCAGGTGAGATGACATCCGGGGCGCTGATCCAGTTCGTGATTTATGCGGTGATGGTTGCGGGCGGGGTCGCAGCTCTGTCCGAGATCATCGGCGAATTGCAACGTGCGGCTGGTGCGACCGAGCGGCTGGTCGAGTTGCTGCACACGCGTGATGATGTGCAAGACGTGGCCAACCCAGCGCAATTGGCGACCCCGGTGCAGGGGCAGATTAGCTTTGAGGGTGTGCGTTTTGCTTACCCGGCGCGCCCTGCGACCAACGCGCTTGATGGCGTTAGCTTTGACATTCAACCGGGTGAAACCATCGCCTTTGTCGGCCCCTCTGGTGCAGGCAAAACAACCGTGTTTCAGATGCTGTTGCGGTTTTATGATCCGCAGAACGGGGCGATCAAGCTGGATGGTTCAGATGTGGCGAGCCTTTCGCGAGAGGCGTTTCGCAAGCACATCGCACTTGTGCCGCAAGATCCAATGATTTTTGCCACCTCCGCGGCGGAAAACATTGCTTTCGGTCGTCCTGACGCCACGCAATCCGAGATCGAAGCCGCCGCGCGCGCCGCAGCTGCGCACGACTTTATCGCGGCTCTGCCACAGGGCTATCACAGCCCCTTGGGTGAGCGTGGCGTGATGCTGTCAGGCGGGCAAAAGCAGCGGATTGCCATTGCCCGCGCAATTCTGCGCGATGCGCCAGTGTTGCTGCTGGACGAGGCAACAAGCGCGCTGGATGCCGAAAGTGAGCGCGCAGTGCAGGACGCCGTGGATTCACTGTCGCAAGGTCGCACGACATTGATCGTCGCGCACCGTTTGGCGACGGTGAAAAAGGCGGACCGGATTGTTGTTTTGGATCAGGGGCGCGTGGTCGCTCAGGGTTCGCATGACGCGCTCGTGGCTGAAGGCGGGCTTTATGCCCGGCTGGCACGCTTGCAGTTCACGGACGGAATGGCAGCCGAATAACCCTCCACGGGCTGGTAACTTCCCTCTCTCACAGCGTTCCGTGACCTAAGGTCACTCCTTTTTACGCCGCGTCGCCGCACCATAAGTGGCGACGCAATGCTTGAACAATGCGCGCCTTATCATCATCTTGGTCCTTAGGGAAAAGTACCGCGCGGCATAAAAAGTGCGCGTGTCAGGGAGGATGCCAATGACAACTTTTGCAGGGATCGCGGACCGCGACGCTATCGAAAATGAAATGCCATGGGCAGAGCGCGATGTTGCCAAAACTCTTTACGGCATGCTGAGCAGCACGGCACAGAAATTCCCGAACCATAATGCAATAAGTTATCAGATATTTTCGGACCCAAACGCGAATGCCGAAACCCTGACTTGGACGGACGTTAAGGACCGCACAACTCAATGCGCCAATATGTTCCGCTCCCTTGGCATTGGGCCAACGGACGTTGTGGCCTATGTGCTGCCCAATGCAACTGAAACTGTCATCACCTTGCTTGGGGGCGCTGTTGCAGGGATCGTGAACCCGATCAACCCACTTCTGGATGCTGAACAGATCGGCGCAATTCTGCGCGAAACGAACGCCAAAGTCGTCGTCACCCTGCGTGCTTTTCCCAAGACGGACGTGGCCGAGAAAATGTCGGAAGCTGTTTCGCTCGCGCCGAATGTAAAGACCGTGCTTGAGGTTGATCTTCTGACGCATGTATCGGGGCTGAAGTCGTGGATTATCCCTTTGATCCGCCCCAAAGTCGAAAAGGCGGCGGGCGTGACTTACAAGGCCTTCAACGCCGAAGTCGCCAAGCACCCGACGACTTTGCAATTTGAAGACGTACAAGAAGACCGTGTTGCTTTCTATTTCCACACGGGTGGCACGACCGGCATGCCAAAAGTCGCCCAACATAAATATTCGGGTGCGATCTACAATGGCTGGTGCGCCGAAACTGTCTTGTTCTCAGAGCAGGACGTTGTGATGTGCCCGCTGCCTTTGTTTCACGTCTTTGCCTGCCATCCGGTCTTGATGGGGGCCATTTTCAGTGGCGCGCATGTGGTGTTCCCAACGCCACAAGGCTACCGGGGTGAAGGGGTAATGGACAACATCTGGAAGCTGGTCGAACGCTGGAAGGTGACTTTTATCATCACTGTGCCCACGGCCATTTCAGCCAAGATGCAGCGGCCCATTGATGCCGATATCAGTTCAATCAAAAAGGCGTTTTCCGGATCTGCCCCGCTGCCGCAAGAACTGTTCAAACGGTTTGAAACTGCGACTGGCGTGGCCATTATCGAAGCCTACGGTATGACCGAGGCAACCTGTGCCGTCTCAGCCAATCCGCCGGATGGTACAAAAAAGATCGGGTCGGTGGGTATCCCGCTTCCTTACACGCACGTGAAGATTTTCAAAGGTACACCTGAGGGGCCGGTTGAGGCCGATATGGATGAGGTTGGCGAAATCTGTATCTCTAATCCCGGGGTTGTTTCTGGCCACACCTATACAGAGGCCGAAAAGAACAAAGACCTCTATTATAATGACAATTTCCTGCGCACTGGCGACCTTGGTCGCATAGACGCGGACGGTTACGTTTGGATCACGGGCCGCGCGAAAGACTTGATCATTCGCGGGGGGCACAACATTGACCCCGCCGAGATTGAAGAGACATTGATGGGGCACGAAGCTGTCGCCTTTGCTGGCGCAATTGGTCAGCCGGATGCCCACGCGGGTGAAGTGCCATGCGCTTATGTGGAACTGGTCGATGGTGCCTCGATCACAACGGATGAGCTGATGGCATTTTGTACAGAAAATGTGCTTGAACGCGCGGCGATGCCCAAACACATGGCCATCATGGATGAGTTGCCAAAAACGGCTGTCGGCAAGGTGTTTAAACCCGATCTGCGCCGCGAAGCCATCACGCGGGTGTACAATGCCGCTTTGACCAAGGCCGAGTTGGACGCACGCGTCGTATCCGTTGTCGATGACAAGAAACGTGGGATGGTCGCGCAAATCGATATGGGTGGATCAAGCGAGACGGCAGTGCAAACTGTACTGGGGTCGTTTGTGCGCCCTTGGGAAGTCGCCAAAGCCGCAGTTGCTGCAGAGTAGGCAGGCGCTGAAACGCAACTTTGCGGCCATCTGACAAGATCGAGGTATACGGCAGCTGCTGCTGGGTTTAGAATGCCGATATCCATTTAGTCATACGTGGAGCAACCATGTCAAAATCCCGAAGCAAAGCACGCAAGGCCAAAGCCAAAGCGAAAGCCCCAGCTGCGCCACCCCCCAA
>CAZJAW010000267.1:0-4099 GCA_964544035.1 uncultured Rhodobacterales bacterium | reverse complement strand
GCCAACACGCCCATGGCCCGGGCCGTCCCAACGCGATCCTCGAAATCCGCCAAGACCTCATCACGAATGTGGCAGGTCAACAGGAATGGGCCAATCTCCTCGCTCCGCACCTTGAAGCGGCGCGTGCAAATGCCAATCTTTGATTTAACTTCATCTTGCCTTATAAACTCCGGGGTCCGGGGCAGCGCCCCGGTCCGACCCTCGCCAAAAGGATCACCGAAATGGACGCGCAAACCCAACTCGAACTCGAAGCCGCCGCCTACCGCCGTATGCGCCAGCACCTGATGCAAGACCGCACTGACGTGCAAAACATCGACATGATGAACCTCACTGGGTTCTGCCGAAATTGTCTAAGCCGCTGGTATCAAGAAGCTGCCGCTGAAAAAGGCATCGAAATGTCCAAAGATGAAAGCCGCGAAGCGTTCTACGGGATGACGATGGACGAGTGGAAAGCCAACTATCAAACCGACGCATCCAGCGCTCAACAGGACGCGTTCAAAACCGCCTTTGCCGAAAACGTCGGCAAAACGGGTTAATCTTCACTCGTTGATGTCCCGGTCCCAAATCTTGACCTGACCGCGCTGCACCCCAATGACAGAGCGCAAGACCAGCGCAGCAATTAACGACGCCGCTGCAAAGATCAAAAGCAAAATAGGCGGCGACGCAATCCAACCCAAAAGGCCAAACGCCAAACCAACGCCGACGACCACAGCGCCCACAGCCATGCCAAGAAACACAAAGGCAGGCACAAAGACTTCAATGATGCTCAACACCAAAGCGGCGGCGATCCACACCCACCACACTGTCCAAAGTTCGCTCATCCGCGCCCCTTTCCAGTCAACATACCAAAGGCCTCTCCGAACGCGTCCATCGCGCTGGATGGTAAAACAATCGTCTGTTGCCCGTCCCCACGCGCAATCTCTGTGACAGCTTCGACTTGCTTCAAAGCCACCTGAAACTGCGCGGATTCAATGCCGTGCGTGTTGATGGCTTCGGCCACAACTTGCGTAGCATAGGCTTCGGCATCAGCTGTCACACGGCGCGCCTTAGCCTCTTGTTCGGCGGCATAAAGCTCGGCGTCCGCGTTCAACTCAACTGCGCGCTTGTGCCCTTCGGCTTCCGTGACCGACGCCCGCCGCGCCCGTTCCGCATTCAACTGCTGCAACATCGCTTCGCGCGTCGCGTTATCTAGGTTCACATCCAAAATTTCGGCACGCGTTACTTCGATGCCCCAATCATCAACCGCTTCTTCGACCAGAATTTTGATCTGACTGATCAAATGCGTGCGGTTGGACTGCACTTCGTCCAGCTCCATCTTACCAATTTCAGATCGCACAATCCCCGCGATTGTGGTCTGAACCGCACCGTCCACATCGCGAATGCGATAAACAGTACGTTCAGGTTCCGTCACACGGTAAAAAACGCTGGTTTCAACTTGGACAAGCGCGTTGTCAGAAGTGATTGCATCCTGACTTTCATTGGGTAACTGGCGCTCTAGCACGGACACTTTGTGTCGCACGACATCCATAAACGGAACGATAAAGTTGATGCCCGGCCCAAGCACAGCGCGAAGACGGCCAAAGCGCTCCACTACAAATTTCTCGCTTTGCGGCACGATCCGAACGCCAAGAAACAAACAGATCAAGATAAAAAGCGCACCCAAAATATATATCAGGTTTTCGCTCAATAAGCTTAGTATCAGCTCTTGGTCCATTTTTTGGCACCCTCAAAGTATATCACATTCACATCACAAGATGGGCATCTGAACCCAAATATTCAAGGGAAATTATAACCTAAGCGGGTAGTCACACAGCCGCTTTACGGCTTTCATCCAAGTAAATCTCGCGCAGACGCGGCGCCACGCTGCCGGGTGTACCGTCGCCCAAAACCACACCGTCAATCTCAACCACAGGCATCACGAATGTGCTGGCAGACGTAATAAATGCCTCATCCGCTTCTCGGGCTTCTTCAATGGTAAAGTTGCGCTCTTCGACTTCCATCTGTGCCTCACGTGCAAAGCGCAGGACAGCCGTACGTGTGATGCCCTTCAGAATGTCAGGCGATGCCTCGCGCGTAATAATCTTGTTGCCCTTCACGATGTAGGCGTTGTTTGAGGTGCCTTCGGTCACAAAACCGTCCTGCAACATCCAAGCGTCGTCCGCACCCGCCTTCTTGGCCATCATTTTGCCCATCGAAGGGTACAGCAACTGCACTGTCTTGATGTCACGACGACCCCAACGAACATCATCGATGCTGATAATTTTGATGCCTTGTTGGGCCACAGGATTGTCCGCCAAACCGGGTTTATTCTGAGTAAACAAAACAACAGTCTGTTGCGTGGTCTCTGGATCAGGAAATACAAAATCGCGATCGGAAGGCGCACCGCGTGTGATCTGCAGGTAAATCATCCCTTCTTCGATACCGTTCAGGCGTACCAACTCGCGATGCACCTCCAGCAGATCGTCTTTTGAAATCGGATTGCGCATGTCCAGCTCATCAAGTGAGCGCTGCAATCGCACTGCATGGCCATCAAAATCGATCAGTTTTCCATCCAGCACTGACGTAACTTCATAGACCCCATCGGCCATCAAGAACCCTCGATCAAAGATCGATACTTTGGCTTCGGCTTCTGGCAAATATTCGCCGTTAACGTAAACTGTGCGCGTCATGGATAAAGTCCCTCATGTGTCAGGATGGCTTGTTGGTGGCCTATGTCAGGCCAAGGTTTCATGCAAGGGGTCGGACAATCGTTGAGGGTCCAAACGTCCTGCGTGCATCAGGTGACGCAGCACCTCGGCAACCATGCGCGCATCTCCCAGCGCATCATGGCCCCGCGCGCCGCCCAGTGTCAGGCCGAAATGTTCCAACATCGTGTTACTGCGCAAGCCGTGGACGACTTCCAGCGGTTCACCCGCTGCCAAAAATAGCTTCGGCGCGTTGCCAAAACGGCCGGCGGGGATGGGGGGTGCAATTCCTGCAACATAGCAACTGATTGCCACCATGTTGAACTCGTCCTTGCCCCATGCCCACATCACATCACCTGCCGCAAAATCGCTCAGCCGCTGCAGGGCGTCTGCCAGATCAGTCCCTTCTTGGGCAAGCCGTTCGGCACTGACCCCTGTCAACCGGGCATTGAGCGGATGAAGCTGCATCAATGCGCCGTTGCGATCCCTGGGTCGGATCAAAACTTCAAACCAGTCCAGCGCTTCGAACGGCGGCTCCAACGACAGGCGCACGGCCCCGATTTGAAAGACGATCGGATCCGGATCAAGTGGTCCGCACCAAAACCGCTGCGGCGCACTCGGAGCGGTAGCGAATTCACAGTCATAGATAACAGCCGTGTTTTTCATCCCCACAACGCTTTTGTTGGCGGATGCACACCCGCCGCGTCAAACACCAACGGCGCGTCTCGGTCTTCTGCCAGCAAAAGTGGCCCATCAAGGTCCACCACTGCCGCACCCTGCGCCACAAGAGTTGCCGGCGCCATCGCAAGGCTTGATCCAACCATGCAGCCGACCATCACATCATACCCTTCAGCCAAAGCTGCCTTACGTAGGGCCAATGCCTCGGTCAGCCCACCGGTTTTATCCAACTTGATATTCACCACGTCATACTTGCCCTTCAAGTCAGGCAAGCTGGCACGATCATGACAGGATTCATCTGCACAGACGGGCACCGGGCGCGCCATGCCAATCAACGCGTCATCCTCACCCGCAGGCAAGGGTTGCTCTACGAGGTCAACGCCAAGCCGCACCAGATGCGGTGCAAGATCAGCATAAACCTCAGCCGACCACCCCTCATTTGCATCAATAATGATCCGTGCATCCGGCGCACCAGCCCGCACTGCCTCGAGGCGCGGCATATCATCCGGTGTACCCAGCTTGATCTTTAACAGAGGGCGAAAACTATGTTTTGCAGCCTGCATGCGCATCGCTTCGGGTGCGTCCAAGGACAAGGTGTAGGCGGTGATCTCTGGCCCCGGCGCAGCCAAATCCGCCAAATCCCAAACCCGTTTGCCAGCACGCTTGGCCTCAAGATCCCAAAGCGCGCAATCCACAGCATTTCGTGCAGCACCGGCGGGCAACAGATCAAACAATGC
>CAZJAW010000266.1:0-4135 GCA_964544035.1 uncultured Rhodobacterales bacterium | reverse complement strand
GGCCTCGATCGATGACAAGATAACGAGGGCAAGGATCAGCGAGGGGATGGACATGAACAGGTCAACAAAGCGGCTCATCAACTGATCAATCCAGCCTCCAGAGACTGCCGCGATGAAGCCCAGCACGGACCCTGTGGTAAAGCTGAGGATCGTGGCAAGAGTTGCGATCAGGATCGTTGTTTGCCCGCCAAAGATCATACGTGTCAGCAGGTCGCGCCCGATTTGGTCCGTACCGAGCCAGTGCTCCGCCGAAGAGGGTTCCCAAACGTCGCCTACGGCTTCGGCCATGCCATAAGGCGCGATCCAGCTCGCGAAGATTGCGGCGAGGAAATAGGTGGCTGTGATTGTCAGGCCAATGAGAGCAGAGAGGGGAATGTTTCTTAGCATATTTTTGCGCCGCTCACTTTGGGTGGCGAAGGCGTGGGTTGGCCAGAATGGACACCACGTCTGCAACGATATTGAGGATGATATAGACGGCGGCAAAGATGACGCCGCAGGCGAGAACCACGGGGACGTCTCGTTTCACCACGGCGTCAACGAGATATTGCCCCATGCCGGGATAGGCGAACACGACTTCGACCACCACGACGCCCACCACAAGGTAGGCGAGGTTGATCATCACCACGTTCACAATCGGGGCGATTGCGTTGGGGAAAGCGTGCTTGCGGATCACGGAAAACGTGTTGAGCCCTTTGAGCTCAGCGGTCTCGATATAGGCGGACTGCATGACGTTGAGGATCGCGGCGCGTGTCATGCGCATCATGTGGGCCAGAACGACCAGTGTCAGCACCATCACAGGCAGCGCGATGGCGTAAAGCTGAGCCGACAAAGGCATGCCCGGAGAGACAGAGGCGAAAGACGGGAACGCGACCGGGTTCATGCCCAACCACCCCCAGATGCCCCAAGTCAAGCTTTGCACGGCGAAGAAAAAGATCAAGATGTAGGCGATCATGAATTCAGGCAGCGAGATGGAAGCGAGCGTCACTCCCGAGATCAGCTTGTCCGGCCAGCGGTTTTGGAAACGAACAGCAAGCAGGCCCAGCAAAATGGCCAGCGGCACCGAAATGATGGCGGCCCAGAACGCAAGGAACAGTGTGGCGCTTAGGCGTCGGCCCACCTGTTCGGCAATAGAGAGTTTGTTAATCAGCGAATTGCCCATATCCCCAGTCAATATACCGCCGATCCATTCAGCGTATCTGGTGATGGCAGGGCGGTTCAGGCCCATTTCTTCGCGTAGGTTAGCAAGGTTTTCCGGTGTCGCGGACTGCCCCAAAAGGGACAGCGCCGCATCGCCCGGCAGTACCTCTGTCAGTCCAAACAAAAGGGCTGACGCGGCAAAAAGGAGAACGACACCCAGCGCAAGGCGCTGGGCAACAAGTTTTACAATCGGGTGCATATATCCGACTTACGCTTTCCAGGTCTTTTTGAAAGCGTACCAGTTCATTTGTGGACCGTTCGGATCGCTTGTCCAACCTTTGACCTTGGTGGAAATCGCGTCAACAAAATCGTTGAACATGGGGACAATCAAGCCACCTTCTTCGTTCAGCATGCGACCCATTTGGGAATAGATTTCCTTGCGCTTGCCTTCGTCCAGCTCGGCGCGCGCCGAAAGCAGCATTGCGTCGAAGTCAGGGTTTTTCCAGCGCGTGTCGTTCCAGTCCGCCGTCGACAGATACGCGGTGGTGTACATCTGATCTTGCACAGGGCGACCGCCCCAATAAGAACAGCAGAAGGGTTGTACGTTCCACACTTCGGACCAGTAGCCGTCGTTGGGTTCGCGTTTGATTTCCAGCGGGATGCCCGCTGCTTGCGCGGATTGCTGGAACAGAGCTGCAGCGTCGACTGCACCAGGGAAGGCACCATCGGCAGTGCGCAAGATGATGGGAGACCCATCGTGGCCGGATTTTTTGTAGTGCTCTGCCGCTTTTTCTAGGCTGAACTCGCGCTGAGGGATCGTCTCATCAAACAGCGGGTAGGATGCGTTGATTGGCATATCGTTCCCGATGGAGCCATAACCCTGCAGAATTTTGTCGACCATTTCCTGACGGTTCAGCGCGTATTTCAACGCCAGACGCAGTTCTGGATTATCAAAGGGTGCTGTGTCCATGTGCGCGATGAACACGTAGTGGCCGCGACCCGCAGTGGATAGAACATCGATGGTCGGCGCGCGGTCCAAAAGGGCCGCAATCTTGGGTTCGACGCGGTTGATGCTGTCAACCTGGCCTGATTGCAGAGCGGCTGTTCGTGCAGTGGCATCGTTTAGAACAATGACTTCGACGGCGTCATAGTGGGCGACTACGGATTGATCGCCGCCCCAGTAATCCGGACGACGCTTCGCAACCATACGCACGCCGGGCTCATCAGTTTCTAGAACATATGCGCCTGTGCCGATGGCAGCCGCTGGATCATCAAAGCCGCCGTTTGGCTGGATCATCAGGTGATAGTCAGCCATCAGATAGGGCAAATCGGCGTTGCCGACTGCCAGCGTGACTTCGAATACGTCGCCATCTGTGCGCATGCTTTCGATGCCTTGGACAATGCCCAATGCGCCAGACTTGGATTCTTCGTTCGAGTGACGCGCCATGGTTTGCATGACGTCTTCAGATGTGACGGCCTGACCGTTCGAGAATGTGATGCCCTGACGGATTTTAAAGCGCCATGTCTTTGCATCAGCTGAGCCTTCCCAGCTTTCGGCAACCAAACCAGTCAGTGAGCCGTCGGCTTCAACTTCAACAAGACCTTCGCCCCAAAGCTGGCCACCTGCGATTGGCACATCGGATGCCCACGTTGCCGGGTCTTGGCTGTTGGTGGACTCGCCACCTTGTACGCCCATCTTGAATGTGCCGCCTGCGACGGGTGTCGCGGCTTTGGCTTCACCGGCCAGAATGGTTGTGGCCATAGCAGCGCTCACGCCGAGTGCTGCGGCTTTGCTCATGAATTCGCGGCGTGTCATAGTGCCTGCCGCTACGCGTGCGGACAGGTCTTTGAGTTCGTTTGACATTGGTATCTCCCAGTTGTCATTCCGCATCTTTTAGCGCGGATTGGTTAGATCATGTTCCGAAAGTTAAGCATTTGAAGCCGGGTCGCAAGCGCTAATGACTCTTGATGCCGGGGCCGTGACGTGCTGGGCTTACAATAAATCACGTGGAATCTTGTCGTTGAGTGCGCGCTGATAAATGCGGTTTCCGTTCTCAAAGGCCTGCACTTCGGCGCGCAAAAAGAAGTGGTTCGCGTCTGCCCACATCTCGCAAGTGGTTTCGGTGCGTAGGGCAATGTCGTCGCGCTCCAACTCGTCGCTCCAGTGGCACGTGCCGCGCGCTGATAGCGGGTCGTCAGGATGGATTTCCCAACGCTCGCGCGCGATGGACCCGCTGATCAACCCGTGATCCAAGTCTCGGACTTTGCCAAAATCATCTTCGATGACCAGCGACGTGATACCCGTGGTCATGTCGGTTTCTTGACGGCGCGTGTGGGCCTCGGGGCGCAGGTCTTCGGTCTGCCAAGGTGGGGCGGCATCGGGTGGCGGAAAAGTCCATGTGCCCGCGTCTTTCAAGGATTGAACGGTCACTGACCCTGCAAACAACGTCAAGGTTGCAGCCTTCGGCGCGGGCCAGATCAGAGGCCAATAGGTGGGCGAAATTGACACGCGGATGCGATGGCCGGCGGGTACTTTGTAGGCAATGTGATCAAGAGACAGGCAGATATCTTCGCGTTGCCCTGGCACCAATGGACGACCCAGATGCAGTGCAAGGTTCAGCACGCCGTAGGTGATGCGGGTTGTCGCGCCGTCCGGGTGGACGTGGTTTAATCGCACCGCGATGTGAGCAACAGGTTGGTCAGCCGCAAGGTTTAGCTTGATTATTGGAGCGTCGGTGATCGAAAGATCGCCAGTCAAGGGCGCACTGTCAAAGGTGGCGCTAAATGCGTCGTCGCGGCGTTGGTCTCCGGGCAATTCAGGGCCCAACCAAATTGCGCAATATTCGCCTGCATCCGCGCCGGTTTCTTGAGGCGAGGCGACGGACCGGCGTATAGGCTGCGGATCGACCCCAAGCCCATCTTGGTTCAAATGCCACGTCTGTGCATCAGTCTTTGCATCTGACAGCCAGCGTCCGGGGCGATCTGCGTACCACGTGGC
>CAZJAW010000265.1:0-4141 GCA_964544035.1 uncultured Rhodobacterales bacterium | reverse complement strand
TTTGGACACCTTACCAGTGCCTCGGTTGATCGAAATTACTGCTGAAAATCAAGGATTAGACCCGGTAGGTTTGCGACTACGTATTGCGGCTCAAGTTCCCGGAGCGGTGCTGGATGATCACAGCCGTTGGCGCGCACCGCTGGTGTCGGCGGCCAACCGGTTGCGCGTTTTGGGATGGGGGTCTGCGATGCTGATCCTCGGGGCTGTGGCTGCAATGGTGACACTTGCGGCCAATGCGGCCTTGTCGGCCAATTCTCAAGTTGTGGCCGTGCTGCGTCTTGTGGGAGCGACGGACCGTTACATCGCGCAAGCTTTTGTGCGCCGATTTACCATACGCGCGTTGATTGGGTCGACCATTGGTGTCGTCATTGGCGTGATCGCAATATGGCTCATGCCTTCGGGCGCTGATACGCCGGGCATTTTGACGGGTATCGGGTTTCAGGGGGCCGGGTGGCTGGTGCCGCTCGCACTTCCGCTTATTTCCGCAATTGTAGCGTTGCTGGCGACTGCTTATGCGGCCAGCCGCGCGTTAAGGAGCCTGTCATGATCCAAGCCATTCGCTCTTATCTGTTCATTGCGCAGATGTATGTGATGATGCTGGTGATCGGGTTGGTGTTCTTTCCGTACGCGCTGTTCAAAAAAGAAGGCGCGCGTTTATGTTGTAAGACGTACAGCCGTTATGTGTTTTGGACGATGGGTTGGATGGTGGGTATTCGCCACGAGGTGCGCGGAGAGGTGCCTGACGGCGAAGTTCTTATTGCGTCCAAGCATCAGTCATTTCTGGACATCATGATGATCTTTACGGCCTTGCCCAAAGCCAAGTTCATCATGAAACGCGATATTCTATGGACGCCGATCATTGGCTTTTACGCTAAACGTTTGGAATGTGTTCCTGTCGTGCGTGGCAAGCGTGGCGCCGCTATTGGCAAGATGGTGGCGGACGTGCAGGCCGGGTTGGTCGATCCGGGGCAGTTGATTATCTATTCGCAAGGCACGCGCGTCGCGCCGGGAGTTAAAGCGCCCTATAAGGTGGGGACCGGTGTGCTGTATGAACAATTGAACCAGCCCTGTGTTCCCGTGGCGACCAATGTGGGCGTCTTTTGGCCGCGCAAAGGGATGCTGCGTAAGCCGGGTCTGGCGGTGGTTGAATTTTTGCCCGTTATCGCGCCCGGAATGGAGCGGGATGCGTTTCTGGCCCATCTCGAAGAGGTGGTAGAGGAACGTTCTGACGCGCTGATGCGCGAGGGAGGATTTCATGGACTTCATTAAAGACACTGCCGCACTTGAGGCGCTTTATCCCGAAGCAGTCCCTGCAGCGATCCGCAAAGTCGCAACTCAGCTCACACCGCTTTACCAACGTTGGATTGAAGGTGCGCGGTTTTGCATTCTAAGCACAGTAGGCCCAAATGGCGTGCATGGATCACCGCGCGGCGATGATGGGCCTGTGGTGCGCGTCATGGAACCCGGTCAACTTGCCATCCCGGACTGGCGCGGCAACAACCGGTTGGACTGTTTGCGCGATATCGTGGCGGACGGGCGTGCTGCGCTTATCTTTATGGTACCCGGCAGCAATACAACTGTGCGCGTGAACGGTATGGCGCGGCTGACGGATGATGCGGCGCTGCGTCAAAGCTTTGCCAAGGGGAGCAAACAACCCGCGACCGTAATTTTGTTCGATATCCAAGAGGTCTATACCCAATGCGCCAAAGCGCTCATGCGGTCTGGACTGTGGCAGCGTGACGATTCCGCTGGTTTGCCGACAGTGGGTGAGATTTTGGCCGACATGTCCAATGGCATTGATGGCGGTGCAGAATATGACCGCACTTATGTGGAAAATGCCAAACCTCGAATGTGGTGAACCGGGGGGTACACCCCCCGATTCCGTCGTTGTCTTAACTGTGGAGCGGGCCCACGCCACATGCCAATGCCGCTTCACGCACGGCTTCGGAATATGTTGGGTGGGCATGGCACGTCATCGCAAGATCCTCGGCTGATGCGCCAAATTCCATCGCGACGCACACTTCATGGATCAGATCACCTGCCGCAGGGCCGATGATGTGTGCACCTAGAATGCGATCTGTGTCTGCATCCGCGAGGATTTTGACAAACCCGTCGCCTGCAAAATTCGCTTTTGCCCGGCCATTGCCCATAAAGCTGAACTTGCCAACTTTGAACTTCCGACCCGCCTCTTTCAGCGTTTCTTCGGTTTCGCCCACATTGGCAACCTCGGGGTGAGTATAAATCACACCGGGGATCACGCCATAGTTCACGTGACCATGTTTGCCTGCGATGGTGTCGGCCACCGCCACGCCTTCGTCTTCGGCTTTGTGGGCCAGCATCGGGCCTTCGATTACATCGCCAATAGCGTAGACGCCGGGCACATTGGTTTGCCAATGCGCGTCAACCGCGATCTGGCCGCGCTTGGTCATCTTCACGCCAAGGGCATCAAGGCCTAACCCATCGGTGAACGGTTTGCGCCCAGTGGCCACCAGCACAACATCAGCGTCAACGGTTTGTTCGCTGTCATCTTTGCGTAATTTGTAGGTGACTTTGGCCTTGGATTTTGTCGCTTCGACCTTTTGCACAGCGGCGCCCATGGTGAAAGACAGCCCCTGTTTCGTCAGCATCTTCTGGAATTGGCGCTGCACTTCGGCGTCCATGCCGGGTGTAATGGCATCAAGAAATTCGATCACTTGGACTTCGGCGCCAAGACGGGCATAGACTGAACCAAGCTCAAGCCCGATGACGCCTGCACCGATCACGGCCATCTTTTTGGGCACTTTGCCCAACGTCAGCGCGCCAGTAGAGGTGACGACGACCTTTTCGTCCACCTCAACGCCGGGCAGGCTGGAGGGTTCAGAACCCGATGCGATGATGATCGATTTGGCCTCGTGGATGTCGTTCCCGACTTTGACCTTACCAGCCTCGGGAATGCTGCCCCAGCCTTTCAGCCAGTCGATCTTGTTCTTTTTCATCAGGAATTCCACGCCCTTCGTGTTCTGGGCGATGGTGTCGTCCTTGTAGGATTGCATCTGTTTCCAGTCGACGGACGGCGATTTGCCTTTAAGGCCCATGGTGGAAAAGTTGTGTTCCGCCTCGTGCAGCATATGGCTGGCGTGCAACAACGCCTTTGAGGGGATACAGCCCACATTCAGGCAGGTGCCGCCCAATGTCTCGCGCCCTTCGACGATGGCAGTTTTCAACCCGCGTTGCGCGCAGCGAATTGCGCAAACATAGCCGCCGGGGCCGGAGCCGATGATGATTACGTCGTAAGAAGCCATTGTCTTGGTCCTTTGTTTTGGTGCGGGTGGGGGGGTGCCCCCGAACCTCGGGATATTTTGGTCAGAAGAAGATTCAGAAAAGCGCGGCAATCAGCATGGCGGTGGTCGCAGCAAAGCCGACGGCCCAAATATAACTGCGCCATGGGCTCCACCCTAGGGCGTAAGCCGGGATATAGGCGATGCGAGCCGTGAGGTAGAGGTAAGCGCATGTCGCTGTGAAGGTGTTGGACTTGTCCGTCAATGTCACCACCACGCAGGCGATCGTGAACAGGATCAAGCCCTCGAAATGGTTGCTCATGGCGCGATAAAGGCGGGCTGTGCGTGTGCTCAGCATGTCCTCAATGCTGCCACCAAGGCGGTCGCGGTCGCGCGGGGACATGGTTTTGCTTTGACCAAGTTCGAGGTTGGCCGGGACGGCCATCAGGGCAAATTGGATGACCTGCAGCAGTGCCGCAAGGGTCAGGGCGGTGAGTTCCGGGGTCATTCTGTGGTGTCCGGTTCGGATTTGAACGATTGCAGGATGCCTCCGGCACCAGCAAAGCCCAACAGTGTCATGATGTAGGCGGGGAAGGTTGTCAGGGTGAAGCCGCCCGATTTGGACCCGATGATAAGAAGCAGGCAAAAGCCGAGAAAGGCAAAACTGATCCATTTTTTGTTTTTCGGCAAAAGGAACATGAACAGGGCCGAGGCGATCACGTTAAAGCCATTCATATAGGCCGAAGACTTTGCCGCTGCGTTGCCCATGCCAAGCCAAAGAACAAGCATCAGCGCGGTGCTGAGGATCGCTGCGATCAGCATAAGGCGGGTGGATTGGAGGGCGAGGGTCATAGGGATGCTATCTGTCTAAACTGGAAAAGGCC
>CAZJAW010000264.1:0-4155 GCA_964544035.1 uncultured Rhodobacterales bacterium | reverse complement strand
GGATGGATAAGCCTCAGTGAGCATTATGACGACGGCGGGCTCTCAGGCGGAACACTCGAGCGACCCGCGCTCAAACGGCTACTCGACGACATGCGAGTCGGACGGGTGGATCAGATCGTCGTCTACAAGATCGACAGGCTGACACGATCCCTGGCGGATTTCTCAAAGATCGTAGATGTGCTGGATGACGCAGGAGCATCCTTCGGCGTGGCGGCTGCCTGCACCGGCATTCGAAAACCTTATTGCACGTGCAATCGAACGTCATCTGGCTGATCCAGAAATTGTCTCAACGATTTTAACAAAAGCAGATGTTGCCAAAACCGCGGCTTTGGCAAAGGCGTGCTACGGCAGTTCTGAGAATGGAACTGCCATCCTGGACCTCATCGAACGCGTTGACCTCTCCTCCGGCTCTTTGTCGATCGTTCTAGACCGAACGGTTACGGCCATGCTTCTCAAGGCCCATCCTGATCAGATAGAAGGCCGCTGCTTGTCCTTTACGGCACCCTTCACACAACGCCGCCGCGGCGTTGAGACGAAACTGATAATTGGCGGCAGAGACACTCAGATCGACCAGACGCTTCTGAGAAACGTCGCCAAAGGTCACCGCTACTTCAATATGATCTGTTCCGGTCTCAGCTACGCGGAGATTGCGGAACGAGAGAAGACGTCAAAGCGCATGGTCCAGCACCTCGCAGAGTTCGCATTCCTTGCGCCGGACATCATTGCGCAGATATGTGACGGTTCACAACCAACCGGGCTGACCACCGAATGGCTGAAACGGAACAAGATTCCTGTGCAGTGGTCCGAGCAAAGCGCAACGTTCGAATGGCGCTGAGGCAAAAATCCAAACCTCCCCAAACTGCTAGCGTCGAAAACGCAAACTGAGACGCGGGGCTATTGTTAGTGATTTCGCGGACCCATGGTCATCTCTGAGTAATGAACCCACACCTAAGTGCCGGGAAACACGCCACAATCTGGGATAGTCTCCACCAACCGGAGTTGTCAGGTGTGGTTGGGTTGGCTGGGACGGTAGGACTCGAACCTACAACCTACTGTACCAAAAACAGTTGATCTACCAATTGATCTACATCCCAACGTGACGCGCTAATTAGTCTGCCAAAGACCAACGCGCAAGCCCCTTTCGGGAAAAAAACACGTCATTCTGTTGGGCCGTTCCCGCGCAGCAAGTCAGGCGTTTCTGGGTCATCACGTTCTGCAGCTGCAATGCGGTCCAGTGCCGCTTTGGATGTGTCCTCGACATCGGTGGCAACGACCGGCAGCGCTTTGGGTGTTTCGGGCGATTTGCGCGCAGGTGTTGACCCTTCAAGGCTGGGGGCCGCGCCGACCATTTGAATGCGGTAAGTGGTGTCTGGAATTTCGATGCCTTCGGCTTCAATGGCGGCTTTGACCATGCGGATGGCTTCGCCTTTTGCCAGCGCCAGTGAGGTGTCGTTCTGATCGATCCAACCGGTTACCTTCAACAGCACAGAGCCGTCGCCGATCCGGTCAACCCATGCCATGGGCGCAGGGTCAGGCAACACGAAGGGCAGGTTTTCGACCACGTTATCTGTCAGCGCGCGCACCTGGTCCAAATCCGCATCCGAGGCCACTCCGATGTCAAAATCAAAGCGGCGTTGATTGTTGGTGGAATAGTTCACGATCCGGCTTTTGAAGACAGTCGAATTGGGGATGCGAATGTGGTTGCCTTCAAAGCTGAGCAAGATGGTGGCACGACTGGTCAGGCGGATGACTTTGCCCGTGTCACCTTCGATTTCGACCACGTCATTGGGGCGGAAAGGTTGGCGGATCGACAGCATGATCGAGGCAATGAAGTTTTCGACTGTGTCACGCACAGCAAAACCGATAGCAAGGCCGACGATCCCAGCGGCCCCCAGAATGGTTCCAAGCAGCGCCGTCGCACCAAGGATATCAAGTGCGATGACCAATCCGCTGACAAAGAACAGCATGCGCACGATTTGGCGGTAAAGATTCGCAATGAACGCATTGGGCGCGATCCGGTCCCAAGGATAACGCATGCGTGCGATAAGAATGCCAGCAAACAGCACCACTACAAAGGACAACAATGCGACTGCGATCAAAGGCAGCAGCGCGATGGCTTGCGTGATCCGGGTCTGGAAACGTTCAACAGCCGGGTTCAGCCGGGCAACCACATCTGTTGTTTCGCTCACTTCGTTCTCGATGGCCACAACCCCGGCGACCCGTGCCACGATATCGTTCAGGCGCGCCGCTTGGGTGGCATCAATAGTTGTACCGCGCAGGGTCACAATGCCGGACGAAACGGTGACCGTGACCTCTTCATAGCCGTCAAGTTCACCCAAGATCGCGCGGATGCGCACGGCGATGGCAGCGTCTTGGCTGGCGTTGTCTTCAACTTCGATTGTGCCTTGGGGTTGGTCGGTCGTCTGGGCAAAGGCGGGTGTTGCACACAGCGCCAAGGCAAAGATCAGAACGCGGATCATGTCGCGACATCCACCAGAATAGCGCCCGCGCGGTTGCCCGCTTCGACAGCTTCATGCGCGGCTGCACAGTCCTTTAGGGCAAACACTTGCGCCACAGGGCATGTCAGGGCACCTGCGCCAAGTGCGTCGTGCAGTCGCGTGATGGCTTGCGCGCGTTCTGGTGCAGCCAACAAATAGATTAGAATGACGTCGATGGTGACGGCTTTGAACAGCATGGGCCCAAAGGGCAGAGTCGGGGCCATATCCTTGGCCGAGCCATAGGCTGCAATGGTGCCGCCCGCGGCAATCACCTCCGCGTCGATTGCGGCGTTGATGCCAAATTCGACTTCAACGATGCGATCTATTGGCGTACCGTCATTGGCTGCCAAAACAGCAGAAGCAAGGTCATTTTGAGAATAATCCAGCACCTGATCCGCCCCAGCTTTTTGCGCGGCCGCGATGCCGTCGCCTCGTGCCGTGGCAATCACCCGTGCACCACCCCATTTGGCCAGTTGCACTGCCAAAAGACCGACTGTGCCCGCGCCACCCTGTATCAGCACAGTCTTCCCGGCGATGTCGCCGCCACCAAAGACAGCGTGGCAAGCCGTCAGCCCCGGAATGCCAAGGATCGCGCCGGTCTCAAACGACACTTCATCCGGCAAAGCCACTGCTTGATCCGCAGGCAGGCAGATATGTGTGGCCGCTGTTCCAAAGGGTCGTTGCCACTGTCCGTTCCAGACCCAGACGCGGGTGCCAAGTCGGTCAGCGGGTACGTCGGCACCCACGGCCTCGATCACGCCCGCGCCGTCGCTGTGGGGAATGATGGTGTCAAAAGCGGGTTTCGTCACGCCGGGCCGTGCCCCTGCGCGCGCTTTAACGTCCGAAGGGTTCACCCCAGAAAAGGCAAGACGCACCACGATTTCACCTGCTTTGGGGACCGGTGTTGGCATGTCTTTAAGGTGAAGAACGTCAGCGGCAGGCCCAAAGGCGGAATAGGAAATAACTTGCATGGGTGGTGTCCAATGGCAGGAAACAATTGCGGGCAAGAGTAACTTAATGGGCCAGAATGACCAGCCTCGACCATGTTCGGACCGAAAAGGCGCTTGAAAGCATGCGCGCCTTTTCACCCGCCCTGTGGTCATGTGAGCGGATGCCGCCATTGGACGAAAAATCGAAACTGCAATATTGAACGGGGCAGGTGCCTAGGCAACACAGGGTGCCTGACACCGCCCGGGTTCAAAACAGTTCAAAGTTCAAATCAGCTTGCGTGAGGGTTTCATCCAAAATCGTGACGCTGTCGCCCGAACTGAAGGTGATCAACGTATTGCCACTGTCTTGCGTGACATTGGCGACGGTCAGGCCATCCACCAGCCGCAAGGTGTCGAAGGTCTCGCTGAAAGAGAAGTCCCCAATCGTGTCGTGTCCATCGCCGGGCGCAAAGACAAAGGTGTCTGCACCGAAACCGCTGGCAAGCCAGTCATCGCCAGTCCCGCCGCGCAGCGTGTCATTTCCGCCTCCACCAAACAGTGTGTCGTAATCCGCGCCGCCCAAAAGAAGATCGGATACTCGCTCGCCGATCAACGTATCTTGACCTAAGTGTCACTCTAGTCTGTCGCGGACTCCCGCGCCATAGAGATAGTCGTCTCCTGCAGCACCGATTAAGGTGTCGTTTCCTTCTTCGCCACTGAGTCTGTCG
>CAZJAW010000263.1:0-4165 GCA_964544035.1 uncultured Rhodobacterales bacterium | reverse complement strand
TTGGCAAGTCGATCATGCAATTGGTCTGTGGTCTCGTCCACGCCAATTGGCGTGGCGGCGCGTGACAGCACGGGGCCAGTGTCCAGCCCCGCCTCCATCTGCATGATGCATACGCCTGTATCCGTATCCCCGGCCATAATAGCGCGGTGAATAGGGGCGGCTCCGCGCCAGCGCGGCAACAAACTTGCGTGGATATTTAAACAGCCATGGGCAGGTGCGTCCAAAATCGCTTGCGGCAGGATCAAACCATAGGCGACCACAACGGCAATATCGGCGCGCAAGGCCGCAAATTCCGCCTGCGCGTCAGCGTCACGCAACGATACCGGATGTCGCACGGGCAACCCAAGCTGTTCAGCATGGGCCTGCACGGGGCTGGGTCGATCCTTTTTCCCTCGGCCGGCGGGGCGAGGGGGTTGGGAATACACACAAGCAATCTCGTGCCCTTCGCTTTGCAGTGCATGCAATGCCGCAACGGAAAAGTCGGGGGTGCCCATAAAAACGATACGCATCTTAAATCACCTTCCGTGCGCGCCGCAGCAACATGTCGCGCTTCACCCGCCCCAGATTGTCAAAATACATCCGCCCGGAAAGATGGTCGATTTGGTGCAAGACAGAACGTGCCTCAAGATCAGTAAAGTCACGCCGATCGATCACGCCTTGATCGTTCAAAAACCGCACAGCGACAGTAGTGGGGCGACTAATTTCGGCATGGACACCGGGCAAGCAGGGGCTGGCCTCGGTGCCTGTTTCCGTCTCGTCGCTTTGCGACAAGACCTCAGGATTGGCAAGCAATATCCGACGGGATCGATCCTGAGTGACGTCAACGACGGCAAGGCGCAACATCACGCCGATCTGCGGCGCGGCAAGGCCAACCCCCTGCCCCGGCATCGCGTCCATTGAATCGACCATATCAGCCCAAGTTGCGCGAATGTCGTCGGTGATGACTTCGACTTTGGCGGCGGCTGCGCGCAGGCGTTTATCAGGCCAACGTAGGATCGGACGCACAGCCATCAGGCTTGCGCCTTGTAAGCGGCAAGTATGTCTGCACGCTGCGTTGCATCCACCCGGTCAAGGGTCACAATACCGTCCAAGTGATCCAATTCGTGCTGCGCGCAAAGGGCCGCAAAACCTGTCAAATCCGCCTCGCGCGACGTGCCAGACAAATCAGTCCACTGCATACGGATACTTTCTGGACGGTTTACCCGCGCCTCGACACCGGGGATGGAAAGACAACCTTCCGCAGACGTCGTTGTTGTGTCGCTCTGATCAGTGATCTTTGGATTGAAGCAAATCATCGGATCAGGTTTGCCTTCTTTCCATGTGGCATCCATCACAAAAAGACGATGCATTTCGCCCACTTGCGGTGCGGCCAGACCGCGACCAGGTGCGGCATACATCGTTTCCAGCATATCGGCAGCCAGCACGCGAATGTCATCAGTGATCTCAGGTGCCGGCGCGCACACTAAACTCAATCGCGCATCCGGCCATGTCAGGATAGCGCGCAGGCTCATGTGATGTCGCGGGCCAGTTCGCGTTTCATCTTGACCATCTTACGGGTGATCATCTGGCGCTTTAGTGGTTTGAGGTGGTCGATGAACAACTTGCCATTCAGGTGGTCTATTTCGTGCTGTACGCAAGTGGCCCAAAGGCCGTCCATCGTTTCGTTCTGTTCATTACCATCGCGGTCAATCCAACGCACTTGAACCTCGGCAGGGCGGGTGACATCCGCGTACTGTTCCGGAATCGAAAGACACCCTTCCTCATAGACGTTCAATTCGTCCGAAGAGGCCACGATTTCGGGGTTGAACATGACCAACGGGCGCGGCTTTTCATCGTCACTTTTGACGCAATCAAGCACGATCAAACGGTGCAACAGCCCCACTTGTGGCGCGGCCAAACCGATACCGGGTGCTGCGTACATCGATTCCAACATATCGTCGGCCAGCGTGCGCAACTCATCGGACAGGTCCGCAACTGCTTCGGATTGCTTTTTCAAGCGCGGGTCGGGATGCAAAATAATCGGTCGTTTCATAATCCCGATGTAGGACAACAAAGCCAGACCCGCAATGTCCCCTTGCGCTTACGCCCGGCATTGCTAGCGTGGCGACAAATCTGTCCAAGGAGCGACACCCATGAGTTTTGACGACATCATCGAACGCCGCGGCACCCATTGTTTGAAATGGGACTCGATGGAGAAGCTTTATGGTGTGCCGCAAGACACAGGTCTTGCCATGTGGGTTGCCGATATGGATTTCCGCCCGCCGCAGGTGGTGTTGGACGCGGTTCAGGCGCAAGTTGATCACGGTGTCATGGGATATTTTGGCGATGACAGTGCCTATCGTGCTGCGGTCCAATGGTGGATGCAGACACGTCACGGTTGGTCAGTGGATCCCGAGCACATCTTTACAACGCACGGTTTGGTTAATGGCACTGCGATGTGTGTTGATACGTTCACCAGCCCCGGCGACGGTGTGGTGCTGTTCACACCCGTTTATCACGCCTTCGCTAAAGTCATCAAAGCAAATGGTCGGCGCGTGGTGGAATGCGAAATGACGCAAACCAATGGGCGTTATGAAATGGATTTCGACGCCTACGACGCACAAATGGATGGGTCAGAACGAATGGTCATTCTGTGCTCTCCGCACAATCCGGGTGGACGTGTGTGGTCGCGCGCAGAATTGCAAGGTGTCGCAGCCTTTGCCAAGCGGCATGAGTTGATCCTTGTATCAGACGAAATCCACCATGACCTAGTGATGCCCGGCCACACCCACATCCCCATGACTGCAATCGAAGGGATTGAGGACCGTCTCATAATGATGACGGCCACAACCAAAACTTTCAACATCGCGGGTTCGCATTCTGGCAACGTGATCATTGCGGATCCAGACCTGCGCGCGAAGTTTGCTGGACGGATGATGGCGCTGGGCCTATCGCCAAACTCCTTTGGATTGTTCATGGCCACGGCCGCCTACTCGCCACCGGGCGCTGCATGGGTCGATGAACTCGTGCAATATTTGGACGGCAATCGCCAATTGTTTGACAACGCGGTGAATGCAATTCCGGGGCTAAAGTCCATGTCACTGGACGCGACCTACCTTAGCTGGGTTGACTTTGAAGACACCGGAATGACGCGTGACGAATTCACACAGCGCGTCGAAAAGGACGCACGCATTGCGATCAATCACGGTCCGACGTTCGGCAAGGGAGGGGAAAGCTGGCTGCGGTTCAACATCGCGACGCCGCGCGCCCGTGTTCAGGAAGCCGTCGAACGGCTGGCCGCAGCCTTCGCAGACCTGCAATAACCCAAAAGCGTTATCACTTGATCTACCGATATCTCTCAATCAGGGCGACAGGCGCATCAACCGCGCGTTCAAAATCAATAGCCGCAGACTGGGTCACAGCCGTCAGGCGTTTGAATTCGAACTTCATCTCGCCGTCGTCTTCCTCGAAGGCAACGATAAGACACTGAAACAGGTGAATCGCGCCATCGTAAAGGTCCACAAAACCGCGCAATGTCGGGGCGGTTTCCGCCTCTAGCGCAAAGCCAGTTTTCCACATACGCAAGACGGGATAGGTTTCCCCATCCACTGAAATGCGAAGTCGCGAAGCTGACTTCACCGCTTTCTTGCGCGCACTATCGAGTCCGGCTTGAACTTCTTTTGGTACAAAAGTCGTCATGACAGCGATTCCTATTCTCCCCAGCGCTTATTATGGGGCTAAATCATTTACTTTGCAGTAAATTTTTTTCAAATGGGACCGACCTGCCCAATCCGTGATATTCCCGAGACTCACTTGGTGTGCAGCAATGCAGGGAGGATGCGCGCAAGCTTCGCTTTTCGCGCGCACGTCGACGCATTACCTCAAACCAGTATAAACGGAGGAAGCTGACATGGGCCTTTTGATCGACGGTGAGTGGCACGACCAGTGGTATGACACTAAGTCCACCGGGGGTTCGTTTCAGCGCAAAGAAGCGCAATTTCGCAACTGGATAACGGTTGACGGCAGCGCCGGCCCTTCAGGTGAAGACGGCTTCAAAGCCGAGAGTGATCGATATCACCTCTACATTTCCCACGCCTGTCCTTGGGCACATCGTGCGTTGATCTTTCGCACCCTGAAGGGGCTGATCGACCATATCGGCGTTTCAGCGGTTCACCCCGACATGATG
>CAZJAW010000262.1:0-4166 GCA_964544035.1 uncultured Rhodobacterales bacterium | reverse complement strand
TGGAATTCGATGTGGATCGGTTTGTGGTCAAGGGCGCGCCTGAAAAGTTCAAGACTATGAAAGAGATCGCTTTTGCCGCCTACAACCAAGCCATTCCGGGCATTGAGCCGGGGCTTGAGGCGGTCAGCTACTACGATCCGCCCAACATGACCTACCCATTTGGGGCATACGTCTGTGTCATGGACATCGACGTGGACACGGGCGTCACGGAAATCCGCCGCTTCTATGCGTTGGACGACTGCGGCACACGGATCAACCCGATGATCATCGAAGGCCAAGTGCATGGGGGCCTCACCGAAGCGCTCGCCGTCGCCTTGGGCCAAGAGATCGCCTATGACGATATGGGCAACGTCAAGACGGGCACGTTAATGGACTTTTTCCTGCCAACTGCATGGGAAGTGCCCAACTACGAAACCGACTTCACCGTCACTCCCAGCCCGCACCACCCCATCGGGGCCAAGGGCGTGGGCGAAAGCCCCCACGTTGGCGGCGTGCCGTGTTTCTCAAACGCCGTACAGGATGCATTCCGCCCGTTTGGCAACACGCACACCGACATGCCGCATGATCACTGGCGGATTTGGCGTACAGCCAATGAGCTGGGCATGCACGACTGATCTCAACAGTAAGGCGGGGGTTAACCCCGCCTTACGGAGGCACTTATGACTTGGACTGACTTAAAAACCGCTCTGGCGAAAGAGGGCTATGTGGCCTCAGACGATTTGGCAGTTGCCTTGCAACTTGCCTTGTCGCTGGGTCGACCCTTGCTGCTCGAAGGGGCCGCAGGTGTTGGCAAGACCGAGATCGCGCGCACGCTTTCGACGATCAAAGACACCCGCTTGTTGCGTTTGCAATGCTATGAAGGTTTAGACGCAGCTCAAGCTATCTATGAATGGAATTACCAGCGCCAATTGCTGACCATCCGCGCAGCTGCCGAAGATGGCGAAACAGGCAAAACCGTCGAAGACCGCATCTTTTCGCGCGATTTCTTGTTGGAACGCCCGTTGCTCGCGGCTATCACGCAGGACGTCGCACCGGTGTTACTGATCGACGAGATCGACCGCGCGGATGAAGAATTCGAAGCCTACCTGCTGGAAATTCTGTCCGACTTCCAAGTTTCAATTCCAGAATTAGGCACAATCACCGCAACAACGCGGCCCATGGTGATCCTTACTTCGAACGGCACGCGCGATTTGTCGGACGCCCTGCGCCGTCGATGCCTTTACACCTATGTTGAATACCCCGACCGGACGACCGAACTTGCAATCCTCAAAGCCCGCTGTCCGCAGGTGGAAACACGGCTTGGCGAACAAATCGTCGGGTTTGTGCAAAAACTGCGCGAAGAAGAACTTGAGAAAACCCCCGGCATCGCCGAGATGCTCGACTTTGCGGCGGCCCTTATGGGGCTTGGCATTGCCGACCTCACGGATGACCCGGCTGTGTTGCAATCGACGCTCACGACCCTGTTGAAAACGCAAAGCGATCAAGCCCAGATTACCCCCGAAGTCGCGGGTCGCATTGCAGGGAAAGCCGCATGAGCCGCGTCACTAAATTCGCAGGCCGCGATCCCGGATCAGCGGCACGCGTGGCAGGCTTCGTTGCACATCTGCGCGAGAACGGTTTGCGTCTTGGCGTGGCGGAGGCCGATCTTGCCATGGCCGCCCTAAGCGAAGTCAATGCCATTCGCCCCGATGACAGCCGCCGCGCTTTGCGCGCTGTCTGCACGGGCTGCAAAGAAGAATCCGAGCGCTTTGATGATCTGTTCAACAGCTATTGGATGGATATGGGCCGCGTGAAGCAAAAGATCGTTCCGACCCAGCCCAGTTCGCCAACCGAAGACATGCATTCGTCCCGTGACGCCAAAGGCGAGGATGCCGGATCGGCCGGGTCCAGCACAGCCCCTGATGATGCCGGCGGCGAGGCCGAAAGTGACGGCACAGGCAAGCTGATTGCAACCGAACAAAACAACCTGGCACGCAAAGACTTACGCGAAATGATCCGCCCCGAAGAGATCACGCAAGCCGAAGACGTTGCCCGCCGGATCGGTGCCGCTTTGCGTGACAAACGTTCGCGCCGTCGTATTGCGGCACGCAAAGGCGACCGGCTGCATTTTCGCAAGACCATTCGCCAAAGTTTGGCGACGGGTGGCGAACCGTTGCGTCTACTACGAAAGAACCGCCCTGATCGCACGCGCAAGATCGTCGCCCTGTGTGATGTTTCGGGGTCGATGTCCGTCTATGCAAAAGTGTTTCTTGCTTTTCTAGCGGGGCTTATGCGCGCTGATACAGCCGCCGACGCCTACCTGTTTCATACCCGCCTTGTGCGCATCACCGAAGCCTTGCGTGACAAGGATGCGATGCGCGCCATTGGGCGTATGTCGTTGATGGCGGATGGTTTTGGTGGCGGGTCGAAGATCGGGCCAAGCCTCATGCGCTTTGCTGACACCTACGCCAAGCGCTTTGTCGATGGGCGCAGCGTCGTGCTGATCCTATCGGATGGTTACGACACGGATAGCCCCGTGCTGATTGGTGAGGCACTTGAAAAACTCAAAAAGCGCGGCTGCAAAGTCATCTGGTTGAACCCGTTGAAAGGCTGGAAAGATTACGCCCCCGTCGCTGATGGCATGGCCGCTGCCCTGCCCCATCTGGACCTGTTTGCTGCGGCCAATACGTTGGGCGATCTGGCAGCCCTTGAGACAGAATTGGCAGTGCTATGACTCCTGCTGAAGTGCTCTCTGATGATCTCGCCGAAGCCGCACAGGATTTACGTGCACGCGACGAACCATTTGCCTTTGCGACCATCGTGCGTACGGCTGGCTCAACTGCGGCTAAGCCCGGTTCCAAGGCGTTGCTCAGTGCTGATGGAACGATCTTGCGTGGGTGGCTGGGTGGTGGTTGCACACGCGGGGCGGTCAAACGCGCGGCCATGCAGGCGTTACACGATGGTGCGCCACAACTGGTTTCCGTCGCACCCGAAGATCTGCTGGCCGAAAAGGGACTAACGCCGGGGGACGAAGTGGATGGCACGATGTTCGCGCGCAATGGCTGTCCATCGCGCGGGACAGTGGACATCTTCATCGAACCCTGCCTGCCACTGCCGCAACTGGTGGTCATGGGGTCATCGCCTGTGGCGCATGCGCTCAGCACCTTGGCCTCCCAATTTCAATACTCCGTAGCCACTGCGCCACAGCACGACAGGCCAAACCGCCCTACATTTACCGTGATCGCCACCCAAGGGCAGGGCGATCTGGATGCATTAAAGGTCGCTCTTGCGGCGAAATCTGACTACGTCGCCTTTGTTGGAAGTCGCCGGAAGTATCAGTCGCTCGCTGAAAAGCTTGCAGCTGATGGCCTTAGTCAGGCGGACATAGACAGCGTAAAGGCCCCAGCTGGTCTTGATCTGGGCGCAGTGACGCCAGAGGAGATCGCTCTCTCGATCCTTGCGCAATTGGTTCAGGTGCGCCGCTCAGCGGTGAAGCAACCCAATGTCTGATGTCTGCGCGATCATATTGGCCGCTGGGCTTTCGCGCCGCATGGGCACGCGCAACAAACTGTTGTTGCCCGTCAATGGTGTGGCGATGATCCGCCGCGTCGTGGACGTGTACCGCGCCGCATTCAACGGCCCGATTACCGTGGTAACCGGACATCAAGCCCTCGCAATCGAGGCCGCCTTGAACAGCACAGACGCACAGACAGTATTCAACCCAAACTATGCGCAAGGGCAGCCAACATCCGTCGCATGCGGGTTGCATCACATTGAAGTGGGCCGGGACGTTTTGATTGGCTTGGGCGACCAACCCCTGTTGACCCCAGACGATCTGCGTTCCTTGCTGGATGCGCACGCGCACGCTGACCGCACACGCATTTCGATTCCGATGCAGGGAACGCAGCGCGGCAATCCGATCGTTGTCCCGGCAACGCTAAGGGCGCGCCTTTTGGCAGACCCGCGATCACCTGGATGCAAGAAGTTTACCCGCGAAAATCCTGACCACGTTCAGTTTCACGCGCTCTCCGCCCCCGGGTTTTATGCTGACGTCGACACAACTGAAGCTTACGACGCTCTGCCTCGTCAATTGGAGGCGCAAGCATGAGGACGTTCCAACGGCTCACAGCGCGTCTGCGCCGCAAGCTGGCATTGACCCCCGAACAGGCCGAGCAATTGGCCACCAT
>CAZJAW010000261.1:0-4215 GCA_964544035.1 uncultured Rhodobacterales bacterium | reverse complement strand
GGTGGTCGATGCGGCGATGATCGACGGTGTGCCTGCAATGATGGGGCTGATCCATGGGTTGATCGGGCAGGGAACGTGGACTGCGACACCTGCCACCAATTGGTTGGATGGCGGTGCACCGTTTTACCGCTGTTACAGGTGCAGCGACGGGCGCGACGTGGCGGTGGGCGCATTGGAGCCGCAGTTTTACGCGTTGCTGCTAAAAGGTTTGGGGTTGGACGCTGCCGACCTTCCCGACCAGAATGATCGCAGTGCTTGGCCGGCGACGATGCAGCGCTTTGCCGAGGTTTTTGCCACAGAAAGCCGGGATCACTGGGCGCAGGTCTTTGCAGGTACAGATGCCTGTGTCGCGCCTGTCTTGACGCTAGAGGAAGCCGCAGCACACCCGCACCTGGCGCAGCGAGGGACATATTTGGATGTGAACGGAACGCGGCAGGCGGTAGCGGCCCCGCGCTTTGGTGGCACGCCGGTTGTGACCCCGCCTGCGCCGACGGCACCGGGGGCCGAAAGCGACGTGGTTTTGACCGAGTTGGGCTTTGACGCAGGTGCGATTGCGGCATTGCGTGCAAGCGGGGCCCTGACATGAAAGCCCTCATCGTCGGTGGCGGGATCGGTGGGTTAGCAAGCGGCATAGCGCTGGCAATGCGTGGCTGGCAGGTGTCCGTGTTGGAACAGGCGCCCGCGTTGACCGAGATCGGCGCGGGTTTGCAGATTTCACCAAATGGGTGGAAAGTTCTTCGGGCGTTGGGCGTGAGCGATCGATTGCAGGCCACTCTGTTTGAGCCCGAAACTTTGGACATGCGGTTGGGGCGTTCTGGGCGCACAGTTTTTAGCTTACCGATGAAGGAGTACGCGCAAAACCGTTGGGGTGCGCCTTTCATCCACATCCATCGCGCTGATCTGGTGGCCGCACTTGAGGCGCGCTTACTTGAGTTGCAAGGTGATGCGATCACGACGGGATGTCATGTACGCAGCTATGCGCAAAACAACGACAGCGTGTCGCTTACGCTTGAGGATGGAAGCACGCAGTCAGGCGACATCGTGATTGGCGCAGACGGGCTGCATTCGGTGATCCGAGCACAGATGCTGGGGCCGGATCGTCCGCGCTATACGGGCAATGTCGCGTGGCGCACTGTGGTGCCTGTGGCGGATTTGAAGGATCACGTGCCGCCGCCTTCGGCCTGTGTCTGGGTCGGGGACAAACGACATGCTGTTACCACCCGATTGCGCTCTGGGGCATTGGTGAATTTTGTCGGCATGGTGGAAACCGAGGAACCCGCGCCTGAAAACTGGAGTGCCACCGGCGAAAAGGCCGAGTTACAAGCCGCCTTTGAAGGTTGGGCGCCGGAAATTGCCACGGTGATCGCGCAGTCGCAGACCTTGCATCGTTGGGCGCTGTTTGACCGCTCGCCATTGCCGCGGTGGCATGATGGACGTGTGGCGATTTTGGGGGATGCTGCGCACCCTATGTTGCCGTCGATGGCTCAGGGTGCAGTGCAAGCGCTGGAAGATGCGTGGGTGTTGGCTGCCAAACTAGCGCAACACGAAACAGCAGACGCGGCATTTGCTGCCTATTTTAACGTCCGCGCCACGCGTACGGCACGTGTACAAAAAGGATCAGCGTCCAATGCGCGTTTGTTCCACAAAGCCTCAGCCTTGGGCGGCTTGGCGTTTTACGGCCCCGTAGGGATTGCGGCCCGCCTGCGCCCTGACGCCTTTCATGCCCGGCAAGACTGGGTTTATCACCATGACGTCACTGCTGAAATCTAGGGCCCCGACCGCAGGCCCACGACGCACAGAGGCTGGGTCGTTTGCAAACCTCGCCTATCGCAGTCACTCTTGCAGATCAGGCACATCCATTTCAGCCAAAATGTTCGCCCATTGCGCACCATGCATATCGCGATCATCGCGGGTGCCTTGGATTGTCGGCCTTGGCACTGATATTTTGACGACATCCAGATCGGCGATGTCAAAACGTTTGAGCTGCGCGACGGGCGTCGCCAGTTTGCGGGCTATCTCTGCGTCGTTCAGATGTTGTGCAATATGCTCAAAGCGCGCGGACGAGCCGCAGAAGATGTCGATAGTCAGCCAGAATGGCCCCGCGTTTTTGGATCTGACCTTGTCCGCGATTTGTCCCAATTCAGGCATGGATCACCTCATGCGTCTCCAAGCGGAACACGTCCATCGGGTCGTCTAGGGGCAGGATGTGATGCAGGCAGAACTCGTAGATTGCCCCGCGGGCCATTTCCGGGGGCGAGAAAGGAAAGGCAAAGGTCGGCATCGGCTCGTCCTCTTCCAAAGGGTGGTGCAATAAATACGGGTTCAGCATCTTGTTGATCTCTAGCGCAGTTTCCGCGCTGGGGGCGGTCACTACACCCATGATGCCGACTTCGTGGGCCGTGCTGGTTTGTGTCTCAAGCGCGCCCAATACCGCGTTAAGGCCGATCAAGCGTAAATCTATCTGAAAGGCGTCTGGCTCCAATGCCATACGCTCAACCACTTTGGCCCGACATTTTGTTGTGATGTCGTCGGCCCAAGCTTGCGCGTTTTCGACATAGCGCCGCTCGCGCAACATGGCGATGCTGACGCTTTGATATCCCGCAACACGCGCGCCTTCCAGTTTTACGGTGTAGGGGCCGGGCACCCAGATCGACCCTTCGACGCGGACCGAGCATGCATCAAGTGCTGTGTACGTCGCATGAGTGACGTCCAGATGTCCGCCGGGTTCATAAAGCAAAAACGGGTCTGAGTTTTCATAAAGCATATGCGCCGAGACACTGCCCGGCGTGGCATAGGTGCTTGCTGCAAGGGGTAGGATGGTAAAGCCAGTTTTGTCGAAATCGATCTGAATGACGCCTGTGTTGGGTCGACTGGTCGCAAGGGCCCCACACTCGCCCACTTTGGCGCCGTGCCAGGCAGCCCCAGCATGATCCCCCCGCAAAAGGGGGAGGGCTGCGATGGTGGCGGTGTCAGTGGCGCGCCCTGCGATGACAACGTCTGCGCCGGTTTGCAGTGCTTGGCCGATCTGTTCTGCCCCGGCAAGCGCGACGATGTTGGTGCAGCTTTCAATGATATCTGCGCTGACATCCGGAGCGGCGGGCAGGGGCTGCAACGCCCCGTCTTGAAACGCGCGCGCGACATCCTTTGACGATTGACCGGAATAAAGCAGCGCCACTTTCAGGTTCAGCCCTTCGGCCTTGGCGATCTGTTGGGTTATCTCAAACAACCAATCTACGGCACTGTCCGCACCGCAGGTGCCAGCGGTGCCAATCACCAGCGGCACACCCGCTTGCTCTCGTGCTAGTAACAACGTTCGCCATTCCGCCTTGGTGGATGCGGCAGAGTACTTTGACACGCCTTGCCCAAGATAGGCTGGTCCACTGTCAGTTGAGCCGCCGTCTATGGCGATTATATCGGGTTTGTTCGCGACACCTGTCATCAAGGCATCATGATCAAAACCCAAACCAAGGGCACCGGACGGTATCAGTACGCGTGTCATTCAGCTTATCCTTCGCAATTGTTTTTGCGTCGAAGGTGTCTTGCAAGTTCTATCTATTCGCGACAAGCTTGGGGTAGTTTACAAACAGAGTAAACGGTTTAGGCGGAGACAACCGCGTAAACAAAATAGGGAGGTACTATGACACAACGTTTTTTTAAGGCGCTTTTGACAAGCGCAGTTGTTGCCGTTTCGGCAACCGGCGCTATGACAACCACGGCCAGCGCAGCCGAATGCATCGCTCCGGCCAACCCCGGTGGTGGCTGGGATTTCACCTGCCGTCAAATCGGCAAAATCCTGTTTGATATCGGCGCGGTCGACAAGCCTGTGCAAGTCACCAACATGCCCGGTGCGGGCGGTGGCTTGGCCTATGGCAACGTTGTCAACGAACGCAGCGATGACGCCGAGCTGATCGTGGCCGCATCAAGTGCGACGACCACACGTTTGGCACAAAATGCCTATGCTGGCATGACCGCAGACCAAGTGCGTTTTGTGGGTGCCATCGGTGCGGACCCCGGCGTGATTGTTGTGGCTGCTGACAGCCCGTTCCAGACGCTGGGCGACATGGTGGATTCGATCAAAGCTGATCCCGGTTCCGTTGCCTTCGCGGGCGGTTCGGCTGTGGGCGGGTTTGATCACCTGAAACCACTTATGATTTTGAAAGAGGGCGGTTTCACCGACATCACCAAAGACAAATATATCGGTGTTGATGGTGGTGC
>CAZJAW010000260.1:0-4221 GCA_964544035.1 uncultured Rhodobacterales bacterium | reverse complement strand
CTACACATATGCTGGCCAATGGGTCGAAGGTCAGATCGAAGGCGAAGGACGCGTCACCTACCCTGATGGGGCAATCTATGAAGGACATTTCAAAGACGACCTGTCCGAGGGCAAAGGAAAAATCACCTATACAGACGGCTCCACATACGAAGGCGACTGGATCGCGGGGGTCATTGAGGGCACCGGTAAAGCCACTTATCCTAACGGTGTCATCTATGAGGGTGGATTTAAAAACGCACGCAACCACGGGCAAGGCGTGATGACTTATGCCGATGGCTACCGATACGAAGGCGAATGGCTGGACGGTCAGCGCCACGGACAGGGCACAGCGACGTATCCAGACGGCACCGTCTATTCTGGACAGTTCGAAGCAGGCCAACGCCACGGCGCAGGTAAAATCGAGATGGCGTCTGGCTTTGTCTACGATGGGGCATGGACACGCGGTGAGATCGATGGACAGGGTACAGCGACTTACGCCAACGGCGATGTCTATGAGGGCACATTCGCCAACGGTAAACGCCAAGGCGCTGGCACGATGCGTTATGCCACAGGCGAAGAGGCGTCAGGTGACTGGGAAAGCGGCGCGCTGAACGAGGCCGAAACCGCTTCAGAAAACCTTGAAACCGAAACCCCAAGCGACGACGGCTGATGCGCGCCTTTTGGGGACTGGCTCTGCTTGTCCTTGCCAGCCCGGCCAATGCAGAATGGCAATTCATCCAGTCATGGACCGATCCCCTGCAGGAATTCGAAACCCGCGCAGCAACGACCACCAACGACGCAGGGTATGTGTTGCACCTATACCGCAACCCCATCGGGCGGATTTATGCGTTGATCACTTTGCCTGACGGCACCGCTGATCTGGTGCGCGATGGACAGGTCGCGACGCTCACGCCCGAAGGGTTTGACCCAAAGCAGATCGAAACACAGGGAGAACCTGGCCGCATCGTCGAATATGCCATCAGCACAGGGCGCATGTTGCGTGATCGACTTTGGCACGGACAAGGGGAAACCCCCGCCTTTGGCACCTTTCACGACCTGCTCGAAGCACCCAGCCTCAGCGCGTCCCTATCACTGACCACGGGCGATACAGTCGAAACGCAGTGGCGCATGGAAGGTGCCGCAACACCAATCGCCCAAGCGTTGGGCATTTCAATAGACGGCGTGGCGGCAGGTTCTGAATGGGAAGACACGGCGTCTCAAGCTCTGCTTGCTGCGATGACGGCCTGTCAGTTTCCAAAGCTTGATGTGCTTTGCATGCAAAAAGTGTCGACTTGTAGCACGCAAATCAGTGAAGAACGCGACATCGAAGCGTTTGACGCTTGCGTGGCCGAAGACAACTAGGATCACCCTTGCAACACGCGGCAGACCAAACCGAAAAAAGCAAAGTGAACCGAAGGTTGCCCTGAAAATATCAACGGCATCCTTTGCACAGACAACCTACGGCGCCAGGCAGATCGCAGACCCGTCAAAGCGCCTACAGCGACGCTTCGTTCCCCAGCTCAAGTTCCAAAAACCGTTGGAAATTGCGGTTCTGCTCTAGTCCGTTGGCCATAACATTTGCGTTGCCACGGGGATTACTTTCACGACTGCCTAAACCCAACAGTCGGCGAATATCACCCGGTTGACGGTTCAGCATGCGGTCTATGGCCCGGCTAACAGCTGCTTCGATCTGGCTGTTGGTTAGTTCCGCGGCGACACCACGCAAAAGCTGACCGCGGGCCAATGCGCGCGCAGCAGACGCAGCAAGTTGGCTCTGCAACGGAGTCCTAAAGTGTCCAAGCAGGCGCCCCAATAGCGCGTTGGGAACAGCGTTTAGAGCATTATCTAGGATACCATCGACGGTTTCAGCAGCCGTAACCCGCTCTCCGGCCAATCGGCGGCCCACGTCGTTCGCGCAAGTTTGAATTTGGCTAACGACGAACTGCGTCGCAGCCTCGCGCATCAAAGCGCCCGTACCACTAGAGGCCGCGGCCGCAGCACCACCACTTGCCGCACCCGCCGTAAGAATAGTCGCACACACGGACAATGTCGCAAAAGACATATCGCGCGTGAGTTCCAAAACACGTTGGGTGCGACCTGCGCCAGTGATCATACTGGATTGATATACTTTCATTTTGCGCACAAAAAGTGCCTGCCTCCGGTTGTACGCCGGAAACCCCTGGTAAAAACGGTCGAGGCGATTGGGGCGCAACAATCCGGCCAACCTTCGTTGCTCTCGCCTTAAACCATTGGCGTAAGACGCCGGTGGCAGCTCAGCCCCGCCTAGGCCTTCCATGACCCAAACAAACAGATTAATGGAATGGCAGCGGTTATGATCTTCCCAAACCTTGTAGTAATGCTCAAACATTGAGTCTCTTCCACCGGCTCTCATCCAAAGTTGTATGCGTGTGTGCCGTACCAATTGATTCAATAGGTGCCGTACATCGGAGTCTTCGATGACTGCTGTTCTTCCACCAATTTCAATAATTCGGGGCATAAAATTAACTCCCTAATAAAAAATTAGCTCAAACATCCAATTCGCGTTGACCTAAAGTCAACCACTTCTGACGGATATGTATTACAACTGCTGTTTTCCGCCTACGCAGCGCTGCAAGAAAATGATCTCTCAGAGTGGACACAAGCCTGATCATTTATTGTTTCAGCCAAAAGGACAGTCCGCAGAAACGTTCCAGAACCTCACACCTACAACTGTAACCGTCGCAATCAAAACATGCAGGACGTGAACTTCTGCCACTCCATGCTTCGCCCCGCGCAGTGCGGTTTCTAATTTAAGGCTTTTGCGGTCTCAAGCTCCATAACACCTCGCTTCAAATCGACTCTTCAATGTTTCTGCGGTGAGTTCGGAAACAATGCCGGAAATTAACACGTTCAAAGAAACACCCGTCGCAGATGCGTAAACAATATCACTGAAGCGTGCGCTTTTACGTCAATCTGGCAACAGTGCTACCAAAAGCGGTGCGCCATGCGCGAAGCTTGGCCAAAAAAGCTGAGTGTCGTTTAGCACTTCTGTCACGCGCGTAAAACTCATGGCGCCGGCAGAAGCCTGCATCGTATTGCCCTTATTTTTATGGCGTCTCACTGTTTCAACTCAATACAACACGACCATGTCTTTGCTTACAAACGCGGTTTTCGATGTTGTCACGCAAGCCTCACAGCATCATCACAAAAACGTTTCTCACCTCGTTGTTACATCCGTTAACGCATCCTACATGCGACTGTCTCGCGGGCGCGGCCAAGTAAGGACCGCGTTAAAAAAAACGGGAGACTAATTGATGATTACCAAATCAACCGCGATCGCAGGGGCACTGTTTGCGACTTTCGCGGCGACAGCCGCAACAGCGACACCCTTGACGATTACGATAACGAACACCCAAGGCGAAGGTGGACTGGCGATTGCGCCATTTTACACGGCATTCCATAATGCAAGTTTCGACGCCTTTGAAGAGGGCGAAGCAGCATCCGCTGGCTTGGAACAACTCGCAGAAGTTGGTTCCCCGGGTCTCATCGCTTCTGAACGCCTGGATGCATTTCCAGATTCGCAGGGCGACACAAACGGAGCACCACTAGCGGCAGGACAGACGGCTACAATCAACATCGATGTCGATGGTGCTGAGAATCAGTACTTCACATTCCTGTCGATGATTTTGCCATCAAACGATGTATTCGTCGGCAATGACGATGCATTGCGTGTGTTTGATACAAATGGCTTGTTTCTTGGCCCACAGACGCTCAACATCACAGGCTTGGACGCTTATGATGCCGGTACAGAACTGACGGATCCGACAACTGCGCCCGGCGTAGCTGTAGGAACTCCGCCAGCTGGCGCGGATGAAAACGGAGTCATCACCCAAAACGTAGACTTGTCTGCGTTCATCGGTCTACCCGGTATTGCAGGTCCAGGCGGCTTGTCTGACGCAAACAACCCTGGACTGTTTGACAGCATTCTATTTGGTGGGGACGGTAACGTGAACTTGCTAACCGTCACCATTACCCAGACAGCACCAGTACCGCTGCCTGCAAGCTCAATGATGCTGCTTTCTGGCCTCGGCTTTGCTGGTTTCGCAATGCGCCGCCGTCAAAAGAAAAACAGATCAGCCTAAGCTTTAGCGCTGAAATTTAGAAAACGAAGGCCGCGCCGTTCAGCTATGAATGGCGCGGCTTTTTTAGGTCTTCATGCCACTTCAGATGCATATTCACCTTCCGCGTCGAATGACCATTACC
>CAZJAW010000259.1:0-4229 GCA_964544035.1 uncultured Rhodobacterales bacterium | reverse complement strand
GGGCATAGCGCAGATTGCAGTGGTTATGGGGTCATGTACCGCTGGGGGTGCCTATGTTCCTGCGATGACAGATGTGACAATCATCGTGAAAGAACAGGGCACGATTTTTCTGGCCGGGCCGCCACTGGTAAAAGCCGCGACAGGCGAAGTTGTGTCGGCCGAAGATCTGGGAGGGGGTGATGTGCACACCCGGCTATCTGGGGTTGCGGATTATCTGGCTGACGACGATGCCCACGCATTGGCGCTGGCACGCAGAAGTGTCTCAAACCTTAACCTTTGCAAATCGGCGAACATCACTTTGCAAAGTCCTGAAGAGCCTGCTTACGACCCCGCAGAAATCCTAGGCGTTGTGCCCGCAGATCTTCGCACGCCATATGATATCCACGAAGTGATCGCGCGGTTGGTGGACGGATCGCGTTTTGACGCATTCAAAGCCCGGTTCGGCGAAACTCTGGTCTGCGGCTTTGCCCATATCAAAGGCGTGCCCGTGGGCATTATCGCCAACAACGGTGTGTTGTTTTCTGAAGCGGCACAAAAAGGCGCGCACTTTATTGAACTGTGCAGCCAACGACGTATCCCATTGGTATTTCTTCAAAATATCACCGGTTTTATGGTTGGAAAACAGTACGAAAACGAAGGCATCGCGCGCCATGGTGCCAAAATGGTGACGGCTGTTGCCACCACTTCAGTGCCAAAAGTGACTATGCTGGTCGGTGGGTCCTTTGGGGCAGGCAATTACGGCATGGCCGGGCGCGCTTATTCCCCGCGCTTTCTTTGGTCTTGGCCGAACGCGCGCATTTCAGTCATGGGAGGCGCGCAAGCAGCGGGCGTACTGGCCACTGTCAAACGCGACGGGATCGAACGTAAGGGCGGCGCTTGGTCAGCAGAAGAAGAAGCCGCGTTTAAACAGCCTACGATCGACATGTTCGAAGAACAGTCCCATCCTCTGTATGCGTCAGCGCGGCTGTGGGACGACGGCGTCATCGATCCGCGCAAGGCACGTGATACGCTGCATCTCAGCCTTATGGCCGCACTGAACGCGCCGATCGAGGAGACGCGCTTTGGCCTGTTCCGCATGTAATCAAGTTTGCAAACTCACCTGCCCAGTTTTGCAAAGCTTAGGAGTTTGTTCATGTTTCACACGATCCTGATCGCGAACCGAGGGGAAATCGCCTGTCGGATTATGCAGACCGCCCAAGCAATGGGTATCAAATGCGTGGCCGTCTATTCGGACGCGGATGCGGCGGCAAAACATGTCGCGATGGCCGATATCGCCGTCCACATCGGGGGCAGTGCGCCAGCAGACAGCTATCTGCGCGGCGATGCCATCATTCAAGCCGCACACGATACTGGCGCGCAAGCGATCCATCCTGGCTATGGGTTTTTGTCCGAAAACCCCGATTTTGTGGATGCGGTAGACGCAGCGGGGCTGACTTTTATTGGTCCGTCGTCTGATGCGATCCGCGCCATGGGCCTTAAGGATGCGGCCAAAGCGTTGATGGTCAAGGCGGGCGTTCCGGTGGTGCCGGGGTACCACGGGGCCGATCAAAACGACACGCTGTTGGCGGGTGAAGCAGACAAGATGGGCTATCCGGTCTTGATCAAGGCTGTTGCGGGGGGCGGAGGCAAGGGGATGCGTTTGGTCGAAGATGCCAAAGGCTTCGCCGACGCGCTTGCCAGCGCACGCAACGAGGCCAAGGCCGCCTTTGGCAATGCAGATGTTCTGGTCGAGAAATTTGTGACCCACCCACGCCACATCGAAGTGCAAGTTTTTGGCGACGGCACGCAGGCGGTACATCTGTTTGAGCGGGATTGCTCTTTGCAACGCCGTCATCAGAAGGTGATCGAAGAAGCCCCCGCGCCGGGCATGACGTCCAAAATGCGCGCCGTCATGGGCGAGGCGGCGGTCAAGGCGGCACAAGCCATCAACTACAAAGGTGCGGGCACTGTTGAGTTCATTGTTGATGGCACCGGTGAATTGCGCCCGGATGGGTTCTTTTTCATGGAAATGAACACGCGTTTGCAAGTCGAGCATCCGGTGACCGAGGCGATCACGGGTGTTGATTTGGTTGAGTGGCAATTGCGCGTGGCGGCGGGTGAGGCGTTGCCCGCAAGCCAAGACGATCTGACCATTAAGGGACATGCGTTTGAGGCGCGCCTTTATGCAGAGGACGTGCCAGCCGGGTTCTTGCCCGCCACGGGCACGCTCACGCATCTGAGCTTTCCCAAGGACGCGCGCGCTGACAGTGGCGTCAGGGCAGGGGATGACATCAGCCCGTTTTACGATCCTATGATTGCCAAGGTCATCACCCACGGCCCAACGCGCGACATCGCTTTGCACCGTTTGTCCCAAGCATTGGCGCAGACACAGGTGGCGGGAACAGTGACCAATCTGGCCTTCTTGGGTGCTTTGGCTGGGCACGCAGGCTTTGCACAGGGGCAGGTCGACACTGGCTTGATTGCACGCGACATCGACGTATTAACCACGCCGCCCGCGCGCCATCCGCGTCACGCCGTTGCCGCAGCAATGGCTTTGTCGGGTTTGGACCAGACGACAGACACCACCGGCTTTGCGCTTTGGCAACCACTCCGACGTGCCGTGCCAATCGCGCATGGGGACACGCCGATGGCAGTCCATGTTGAGGTTGTTGGCCCTGACCTTCAGCACTGGGATGTGGACGGCGCAGGCATCACTGCCACGCGGCGCGACGGTGTTTGGATAATCGATGGACGAACTGCGCCTGATGTCTCGCTTTTCGACGGCACGGCGACTGTTTTTGATGGTTATGGCATCCCATTCAATGCCGTTGATTTGCTGGACGTCACCTCGACCGCTGCGGGCGATGGCAACGTGATCGAAGCGCCGATGCCGGGTTTGGTAAAAGCGGTCTTTGCCAAGGCGGGGGCGCAGGTCACCAAGGGGGACAGGTTGGCCATTCTTGAAGCGATGAAAATGGAACATGCCTTGCTTGCGCAGCGCGACGGTGTCATCGCTGAAGTATTGGCCCAGGATGGCGATCAAGTCAGCGCAGGCACGGCGCTTGTCCGATTGGAGGACGCAGAGACATGATCACCCTACATCACTGCCCGCAATCACGATCCATGCGCACGTTGTGGCTGCTGAATGAATTGGACGTGCCGTTTCGCGTGCATGTGCATCCTTTTGACAAGTCCTTGCGCGATCCAGAGTTTCTATCGCTGAGCCCGGCGGGTCGTGTGCCTGCGCTGGAGATCGATGGCGAGCGTATGTTTGAGACCGGCGCGATCACGGAATACCTCTGCGAGCGCTACAGCCCCGATGGTCTTGGGCGCAGTGCGGCCAGTATGGATCGCATGGCGTGGTTGGTTTGGGTGCATTTTGCCGAGACCATAAGCCAGCACGCGGCGGCCCTGACGCAGCAACATGTAGTGCTATATGAAGATCATATGCGCAGCCCCATTGTTATGAAGATTGAGGCCGCACGCCTGAAAAAGTGCTATGACGCCCTAGAGGCGCGCCTGTCCACACCTTTGGAAAATCGCGACTATTTGCTGACGTCGGGCTTTTCTGCGGCTGATATTTCCGTCGGGCAGGCGGTTTACATGGCGCGCCATTTTGCAAAGCTCGATGATCATCCCGAAACTGCGGCGTGGTTTCAGCGCATCACCGAACGTGCCGCATTTAAAGCAAGCCTGCCCAACGGGGACGGCGACGCCTTGTATACGCAAGCATTTTATCCAGCTTGGGAGGGCTAGATGGCAGAAACAGTCGAGATTTACGAGGTCGGCCCGCGCGATGGCCTGCAAAACGAAAAGCGCGAAATCCCCTTGGTCGAGAAGGTTGCGCTGATTGATCAACTCAGTGCTGCCGGTTTCCGCCGCATTGAAGCGGGCAGTTTTGTCAGCCCCAAGTGGGTTCCGCAAATGGGCGACAGCGGCGCGGTTCTGGATGGGATCACGCGCGCGCCCGGTGTGCGCTATGCGGCCCTGACCCCGAACATGCGCGGCTTCGAAGATGCGCGCGCGGCGGGGGCGGACGAGATTGCCGTATTTGGATCAGCAAGCGAAGGGTTCAGCCGCGCCAATATCAATGCCTCCATCGACGAGTCGCTAGATCGGTTTGCCCCAGTGATCGAAGCCGCCCGCCTGATTGATTTGCCTGTACGTGGCTATGTATCTTGCGTGGTCGACTGCCCCCATGACGGGCCGACCGATCCAGCCGCCGTTGCGCATGTGGCTGACCGTTTATT
>CAZJAW010000258.1:0-4255 GCA_964544035.1 uncultured Rhodobacterales bacterium | reverse complement strand
ACCTTGATCATTGGCGCTTGGGGCGGGTGAACTTTCTGACCGGCGACGACAAATCGACATGGTTTTGGTTGCTTAGCCGCGGTTACGAGACGGCCTATCTTCCTGATGTGCAAAGTCGCAGCTATGAAACGCAGCCCAGCGACTCGTTCTTTGATAGTTCAAAAACCCTGATGGTGCGTTGGTTTGGAAACATGATGCGTACCAATGGTCGTGCGATCCGTCGCGGGCCAAGTGATATGGGCTTTTTCACGTGGTGGTCTATTTTGGATCAAAGGGTCAGCTGCTGGACGACGCTTGTTGGCCCGATTTCGGTCGCGATTGCGGCGATCTTGTCTACCCCGGCTGTGATCCCGCTCTATATCAGTTGGGTGATGCTGACGCGGTATATGTTCTGTGCCTACATCGCGATGTTTAATCGCGAATGGTTCCCGGTAACACATCCCTTCATTTTGTACTTTGGTCAGGTGTCGGGCGCGATCATTAAGACTTTTGTTTTGTTCCGATTGGACCGACAGAAATGGACACGCCAAGGTTCGGGCGGCGGAACAGGTAAGGTTATGGCGTTTTATGACCGTTTGAAGATGGCAGAAAGTACGGCGCATCACGGGCTCGCCTATGCGTGGCTGACTTTGGCCATTATGATTTTGAATACGTTGGAATAGGTCCGATTGGATGAACGAAGACAGTAACAACGCAAGCTCAGAACGCCCCGCACTTCCTGCGGGGTTTGGTCTTGAGAACGAGCATCCAATGCTCACCATGCCGTTTATGGTCCGCATCGGTGGTGCGTTTTGTGACGGCAAGCGTATTTCTGTGACCGAGATAGAAGTGTCTGTGCCCAAGGGGACGATGGGGACAGGCTTTAAAGACGTGGCGACCCTAAGCTTCCCGTTTGAGGATTTTGCGATCACTCTGACGGCTGAAGTCACAGTGGCGGATCGAGGCGACAAGGACACAACCGTGTTGTTGTTTGCCGAACCTACAGGCGCCCACTTGGCCCAATTGCGCTATATTTTGAATAGTTTTATCGCCGGCGATATTATCACCTTGAGGGGCATGATGGCCTATACCGGGCCGACCCAGCCTAAAGCCCCCAAAGTGATGCAGCCAAAATCGATCCGTGACCGTGTGCGGTCTGTAACGGTGGCTTTGACATCGTTGGCGATCATATTGATTGCGGCTTGGGCGGTCTTTTCGCGTTACACAAGTGCCTATGAAATGCATCCGGTCTTCATCGATCGGGACGGGTTGTCCATGCAAGCCACTGTGGCCGGGCAAGTGACCTACCTCAACTCTGAGGCGCCTGTGGGCGAAGTCGCTTATACGATTGCGTCAAACACTGGGGACGTTTTGAGTTTCCAGATGCCACAGGACGGAGAAGTCATTGTGGCATCAAAAATATCCGAAGGCGCAACTGTCCTTCCTTCAGACTTAATTATGACAATTTTCGAAAATAACCATTCATTAAGGTTAAGAACATTGATCAGTATCGAGGGTTTGACGCGTGCTTTGCAAGGGGATCTTGCAACGATTGAATTGAACGATGGGCGCAAGTTGCCTGTATCGATCGAAGTCCGTGACACCACCCGCGCTGCTGCCCTTAGGGGAGAGCTTTTTGTTCCAATTGACCTGACGGTGAAGGGTGAACCCCTCTCGCCGTCCGACGCAAACAAGTCGGCGCGGTTGCGGTTGTCAAAAACACTGCTTGGCGCGTTCGGCCTCAGGCAGGAGAACGGGCAATGACACGGATCACACCACTGATTATTTGTGGGGGCAACGGCACGCGGTTATGGCCGATATCGCGAAAACACAGCCCCAAGCAGTTTCAGCGCATTGGTGGTCCGGACAGCATGACTTTCTTTCAGGCCGCCGTGCAGCGTCATCGCGCAAATATCTTTGCTGACCCAGTCATTGTAACAGGGCGTATACATCAGGGCACCGTGACCAAGCAGTTGCAGGACTTACAAGTCCGTGCACGGGTCATTTGCGAGCCGATGGGGCGCAACACTGGGCCTGCTGTTTTGGCCGCCGCCGAGGTGATGCTGGCCGAAGACCCTGACACTGTTTTTGTGGTCGTGCCCGCAGACCACGTGATTGACGGCGATCTGGCAACGCCGATGGCCAATTGTCTAACTGCCGCACAGGCCGGACACATCGTGACTTTTGGCATCGTGCCGCGTTACCCAGAAACCGGGTTTGGCTATATTGTCGATGGCGGTGCGCTGGAAGGCTACACTGGTGTGCACCGTGTGGACAGCTTTGTTGAAAAACCCCCGGCAGCGGACGCAGACGCTTTGATCGAAGCGGGCGGGGCCTATTGGGCGTCGGGTATCTCGATGTTCTCGGCCAAGACCATTCGCGATGAGTATCGCAAGTATGATCCACATACGGCCAACCTTGTTGCAACATCTGTCGAAAAAGCCGTCAAGGAAGAAGGTGCTTTGCAGCTCGATTCCGGCAGCTTTGGTGAAGCAGCAAGCCTGCCCACTGAAAGCGCTGTGTTCGAGCGCACGGACCGGATTGCAATGGCGCCGCTGGACGTGACATGGGACGACGTCGGCAGCTGGAAAGCGATGTACGGCATTTCCGGACCGGATTCGGATGGCAATGTCCTGCAAGGCGACGTGATCGCGAAAGATGCACAAAACACAATGGTGCGCGCAGACAGCCGCCTTGTTTCTGTGGTTGGCCTAACGGATGTGATCGTGATCGATACCCCTGACGCATTGTTGGTTGCTCGTATGGATCAGACGCAAGACGTCAAGGCCATCGTGGATGAACTAAAGCGTACAAGCCGGCCTGAAACCGAACGTCATCAGGAAGCGAAGCCTGCCATGGTTCCCATGGTGGACCGCGAGACGGTATCGTCCTTAGCGCAAAGCGACAACTATCAGGTTGGTGCTGCAGAGATTGCTGTGGGTCGTGCGCTTACCCTTGAATCTGGCGATGCCCGTCAGGCACTTGTGGTGCGCGGACGTGTGCATGCGTCGGGTCCTGAATGGCAAAAGACCGTCGGTGAGGGCGGCCGTATTTACACCGATCCAAAAGGCAAGATCACGATCACCAATGTGTCTGATGAACCTACAGAACTGTTGTTCGTGACGTTGGCATCCCCTGACTTCCAGCCAAAGTCGCTGGGGCAGGTCGTGAATGGCTAGGGGTTTGACCCATAACTTACGCAGCCTAACCGCAGCACTGGTGGTGGCGTTGGCACCACATTCCGCGCTTGGAGATTTGAGCGCGGTCAACTTGTCCGACATGCGGGCCACCCTGAACCAGATCAACGTAGATCTTGGCGACGACGTGCAGGCGCCTGTTGATGTCAAAGCCTTATGGGCGCGGCTTGGGCGCGGAAACAGCGACCCTGATGACGTCAAACAAGTGGTTTCGGTGCGCTCAGTAACCACGGCACCTCAGAAACTTGAGACACCTGTCGTGAGCGGTGACGGCGGTTTGTTTGCATTGCAGCAAGCGCGGACGGCTCCAAAAGTCAAAACGGCACCAAAAGCCGAAGCGGCTCCGAAGTTGTTTGAACTCCACAAATCCGCGAAAGACGCCCCACTTGCTTCGTCGGATCGCAAGATACCGCAGGACATGGGGACGACAAATTTCCGCCTGATGCTGGCAAGCCTTGCCCAGACGTATACGGGCAAAAACAATATGGCTGTCGTTAACGCGCAAGGCCCCCGTGGACCTGTTGCTGTGTCGATCCGGGGCGGCACAGTTACTTTGGCCGACATTCAAGCCTTTTCTGCAGTCCAAGGGGCGCCGCCGCGTGCGGACGGCACCATGACGATGCCAGTGGTCATTTGGCCGGAGGCGACCCTGCGTTTGTCGCCGGGTGAGCGATTGGCGCTGGCGCGTGATACTGGCGCCTTTGTGTTGTCTATGGGCACATTGATCGTCAACGGCGCGGTGATCGAGGCTGTGGGTCCAAAAAATCAGCATACACCCAGCTTTATGCCGTTTGTAACGATAGCCGGGGGCGGTTCTCTGACGATGACGGGGGCGACCCTGCGCGGTTTAGGCTTTGGCCAAACACCTAAATTTGGCGGTCTGACGGTGGCGGGTAATCTTTTGACCCAAACGCGCGGCGCAGTCACCATTCGCGATTCGTTGTTTGATGGTCTTCATGGTGTGCACATCGCAGGCATGTCCGGAGCCGAAATCACGGGTAATACGTGTAAACGTCCTCTTTCCGCTGCTTCGACCCTGACAGGGGCGCCTTCTGCGCAAAGCGAAAACAATCTTTTCC
>CAZJAW010000257.1:0-4278 GCA_964544035.1 uncultured Rhodobacterales bacterium | reverse complement strand
GGCTGAAATGGCGCCGTTGGAACGCGTCTTGGGCGATCTGGGCGCGCGGCAAGTTATGTTTTGTGATGAAGGGCTTGCTGAAACGGAAGCCGGGGCAAAAGATACCTCCACCTTACCTGATTTGCGCGGGCCTTGGGCCGTGTTGATTGGACCTGAAGGTGGGTTTTCGGACCGTGAGCGCGCAAGGCTGCACGAGATGGAAACCGCGCATGCCGTGCGTTTAGGGCCACGGATTTTGCGTGCAGATACGGCTGCTGTGGCGGCTTTGACCGTTTGGCAGCAACAGTTGGGTGATTGGACGTGACCAATCTGCCCCGGGCGACGCCCAAGGACACTGAGGCTATGGAAGCGTTTTTAGCCCAGCATCCGGCCACGTCGATGTTCTTGCGCTCAAACCTCGCCGCACATGGCACCGAGGCGGACACACACCCGCACGGCACCACGTTCTATCTGCAAAAGGAAGACGACAGGATCACAGGCATCTTCGGAATCACCAATGGTGGGTTCCTGATGGCGCAGGCGCCCGACGCGGCGGTGGCGCACTGGACCACATTCACGGAGATCATTGAAGGACGTGTTGTGTCGGGGATGACAGGACGGCCCAAGCAAGTGGCGGCCTGCCTTGCCGCAACTGGGCTGATGCCCGGACCTTGGGCCATGTTTGCTGACGAACCGCTCTATCATCTGACCATTGCTGATATGGTGGACGTGCCCGGTGACGTGCGGGTGCCGGCACATGAGGATCGTGCTTTGTTGGAAGAATGGTACACGACCTATGCCCTTGATACGGGCGAGGCACAGCCTGGCGACGGTCCAACCGCAAAAGCCAAGGTGCGGGCACAAGCGGCGATTGGCAGCGCTGATGTGGTGATCCTTGAAGAGGATGGCACCCCCGTAGCCATGGCAGGGATCAATGCTCGGCTGCCCGACATCGTACAGATCGGCGGGGTGTTCACACCGGACGGGATGCGCGGCAACGGCTATGCGCGGCGGGCTCTGGCTGGTCTGCTGCGGCGATGCGCGGCCCAAGGGGTGACGCAATCCGTACTTTTTGCAAACAATGATGCGGCAGCGCATGCCTACGAAGCGCTTGGATACCGGCATGTTGGCGAATATCGGGTGGCACTGCTGAGTGCGCCAACCAAGATTTAATCGGGCGCTTGGGGTCGCGGCCCTACCATAGCGCGACAGGTGCAAAGAGCGCTGCTATCAGCAGTGGAGATCGGACAGAAGGGTCCAACGAACGTTGCAGCTTGCACATACGTCTCAAAGGTAAGCCTGCCGATAAGCGCGCTTGCGGCCTCAAAGTTTCTTTTGAAACAAATTTCCAGTCTCTTTGAATGATCGTTGAGGTTTTAATCGTGGAATCAACGACAGATTCTATGTATTAACGGTGTTGTTTTGCAGAATACTCCCAGTGGATGAGCCCTTAGATGACATTTTTTCGCCCTGAAGCTAAAGCTGCCTTGTGGCGTTGGCGCGAAGTGCTGGTCGGGATTGTTGTGGCAGTGCTTGCGCTATGGTGGTTAGCAGGGCCCGGCGGTTTGTTGGCATTCATCGCCCCGGCGCTGTTGGTCGCGGCGGGGGCGCTTATCATGATTGGCCTTCAGCGCGGGCGGTTTCGCGGTGCAGGCGGTGGCCTTGGCACTGTGCAGGTCGACGAGGGTCAGGTGAGCTATTTTGGGCCATTGTCCGGTGGCATGATTGCACTGCGCGAAATGTCGCGCCTTACTTTGGATGGCGGACAGAGCCCAGCCCATTGGCGTCTTGAGCAACCCGGCTTGCCGGATGTGATGATTCCGGTGGATGCGGAAGGGGCGGATGCGCTTTTTGATGCGTTTGCCAGCCTGCCGGGATTAAAGACGGAACATATGTTGGCGCAATTGAAGGCAGCGCCTGATGCGTCGGTGGTGATTTGGCAACGTGCTGCGCCGACCTTATTGCAGATGGAACCACGCGGGCGGGCTTAAGCCCTTTTGCATTGACGCGCGCCGGCCCAGCCAAAAAAATTGCGGCGCGCCGCCAAAACGATATCGCACATACGATCACATGCGCATTCATGCGCAGCACTTAGTGACGTCACGCACTGTACCCACACATTGACACCCCGGCCAAATCGCACCATCCCTTAACTCTTACTCAGGCACACATCGGAGCGCCCCATGTCTATTCCTCAGTCCGGCGGCGGGCCTATCGAAAATCACAATCAGTTGGCCGAATATATGGCTGATGGGTGCAAACCCAAAGACGCGTGGCGCATTGGCACAGAACACGAGAAATTCGGCTATTGCCGTGACACGCTGAAACCGTTGCCATTTGAGGGCGCGCGTTCGATTGAGGCGGTCCTTGGTGGGCTGCGCGATCGTCATGGCTGGAGCGAGCTGCGCGAGGGCGGTCATCTGATCGGCTTGGAAAAAGGGTTGTGCAACATTTCGCTTGAACCCGGTGGGGCGTTGGAACTGGCGGGTGCTCCGCTAGAGACCATCCATGAAACTTGCGATGAGGTGAACCAGCATCTGGCCGAGGTGAAGGATGTCTGCGACGACATTGGTGCGGGTTTTATCGGTTTAGGTGCCGCGCCGCACTGGTTGCACGAAGAAATGCCGTTGATGCCCAAGGGCCGTTATAAGCTGATGGACGCCTATATGGAGCGCGTTGGCACAATGGGGCGTTCGATGATGCGGCGCACGTGCACGGTGCAAGTGAACCTCGATTTTTCGACCGAAGCGGACATGGTGCAAAAGATGCGCGTGGCTATTGCGATGCAGCCCATCGCTGTGGCGTTGTTTGCCAATTCGCCGTTTTTTGAGGGTAAGTTGAACGGTCACAAGTCATGGCGCAGCCGCATCTGGCGTGATCTGGATCCGGCCCGCACGGGTATGGTGCCGTTTGTATTCGAGGATGGCTTTGGGTTTGAGCGTTGGGTGCAATATGCGCTCGATGTGCCGATGTATTTTGTCTATCGCGATGGGAAGTATATCGATGCTTTGGGCATGTCGTTCCGCGACTTTATGGATGGCAAACTGCCTGCGCTGCCGGGTGAGACACCGACGCTGAGCGATTGGGCGGACCACATGACGACGGCCTTCCCAGAGGCGCGCGTGAAGAAGTTCATCGAGATGCGCGGGGCCGATGGCGGCCCCTGGCGACGTTTGTGTGCACTGCCTGCGTTTTGGGTGGGACTGATGTATGACCAAACGGCACTTGATGCCGCATGGGACTTGGTCAAAGGCTTTGACGCAGAAACCCGCGAGCAGTTGCGCATTCAGGCGTCGGTTGACGGGCTGCAAGCAGAAGTGAACGGCATCAAAATGCATGACCTTGCGCGCGAAGCCGTGGCGATTTCGCAATCTGGCCTTGTGGCGCGCGCACGTCCCGGCGCGGGCGGTCTGGTTCCGGACGAGACTCATTTTTTGAATGCGCTGCAAGAAAGTATCGAGACCGGCAACACGCCTGCGGACGAGTTGATCGAGTACTATCACGGTGACTGGAACGGCGATGTGACGCGGGTGTTCGAGGCTTACTCTTATTAATCCGGGTGGATGAACACCCCGGCCTTATTCGGCGGGGGCGGGCGTTATGCCCAACACACGCTGTTCATAAAGCGCGCGCACTTCGGCTTTGCGAGCGGCCTGCATGTCAGCGGACGAGGCGTCTTGGGCGCGGCTGAGCGTGGCGTACCCCTGCATCGGATCGGCCTTTCCGGGTGCGCGTTCGCGATGGAACCGGTTGTGAGGTGGGCCGAACTTGTTGCCACCAGATTCGGACGGCAGCATCATGATGATCATGACAACAAGCCCACCCACGACCGGTACAAAGTAGATCAAGTAGAACCATCCAGACAGTCCAACATCGTGCAATCGGCGCACAGTAACTGCCATGCGCGGAAAGAAGGTGAGGATGGAGTAATAGACCAGCGTTAAGGCAAAGGGATTGAGGCCCGTGAACAGATCGGGCGACCCGCTGGATTGAGCAATAACTTGCATGACTGTTTTTGCGTCGATCATGGCCAGAACGATGACTGCAAATATTTCGAACAGGAAGAACCACCAGAATTCCGACCGAGGCGCTCGGCCTGAAAACCTGAAGGTACCGGCAAAAACTGAAAAGATTGATTCGGGAAAACCCATGACCTGTGCCCTCTGATATCGCGCAATTCGCGCATTGTTCGCGGTTATGAGGGGGGATTTCGACACTACTGTGGCGGGAATGGTGTCTTTAAAAAGGCGAGGCGTGTATTAGGGTCAGGACCCATTAATCCTGTACCGTCAGTTTGCC
>CAZJAW010000256.1:0-4282 GCA_964544035.1 uncultured Rhodobacterales bacterium | reverse complement strand
GCGCCCATGTCTTCCGGCGTGGAAAAGCGACCAAGCGGGATAGTGGACAGAAATTTGGCGCGGATTTCTGGGGTGTCCTCTCCCATGAATGACTTTAACAAGGGTGTTTCGCCTGCCACTGGGTTCAGCGCATTGACGCGGATGCCATGTGGGGCCAGTTCGACGGCCATGGTTTTGGTTGCCGTGATCATCCACCCTTTTGACGCATTGTACCAGTTGAGGTTCGGGCGCGGTGACACCCCCGCCGTTGAGGCGATATTCAGGATCGCGCCTGCTTTGCGCGCCTTCATATGCGGTACAAAACTGCGAGCAGTGAGGTAAACTGACTTGGCGTTGACAGCCAACACACGGTCAAAATCTTCTTCGCTGACGTCCTCAAGGGCCGTGGGCAGATGGGTGACGCCTGCGTTGTTAACAAGGATGTCGAGCTGGCCAAAGGCTGCAAGTGTTTGGTCGGCCATCGCCTGCACTGACGTGCCATTTGAAACATCAACTTGTGCGGATTGACCACTGATCTTCGCTGCGACTTCTGCCGCGCCGTCACCATTGATGTCAGCGACCATGACCTGCGCACCTTGAGCCGCAAAGGCCTGTGCGATCCCAGCGCCAAAGCCGCTGGCGGCACCGGTCACAAGTGCAGTTTTTCCCGCCAGTGTCATGCCGTCGCCCTCCCGCCAGATTGGTCAAAGCAGAAGCCTGTGGAAAAGCTCGCCTCGTCAGATGCAAGCCAGCACGCCATAGCTGCGATTTCTTCGACCGTTCCGAACCGACCCATTGGGATTTTAGATTGCATAAAATCGATATGCTCTTGCGTCATTTGATCAAAAATCGCGGTGTGCACCGCAGCAGGCGCGATGGCGTTACAAGTCACCCCGGATGTCGCAAGTTCTTTACCTAGCGATTTGGTCAACCCGATTACACCTGCCTTGGATGCAGAATAGGCAGGGGCATTCGGGTTGCCCTCTTTACCTGCGATCGATGCGATGTTGACGATGCGACCCCAGCCCTTTTTTTTCATCAAAGGGGCGGCCGCACGACAGCAATAGAACACAGCGTTGAGGTTGAGGTTGTGCACCGCCAGCCAATCCTCAACGGGGTAATCCCACGTGGTTGTGTTCGGGCCAGTGATCCCAGCGGAACAGACAAGAATGTCCGGTTTCGCGGTACCCATTGCTGCTGTCACAGCGTTGGGGTCAGTCACGTCGATCTGACGCGTTTTTGCGCCGATCAAGTCGACGGCGTCCAGCGCATCTTGGTTGATGTCCCAGATTTCCACACTACCGCCTTCGGCCACAATACGTCGGCTGATGCCGTGGCCCAACCCGGCGGCACCGCCTGTGACGACGGCGTGACGGCCTTGAAACCGGTTTTCAAAAATCATTGGAGAGGCTCCCGTGCAAAATCCAATCGGTGGACATGGCGCAGTTGGCCGTCCCCCATGGCTGTTGATTTTTCGTGCAAAAAGTGCAAACGAGTCCAAAACTGCAAGGCGCTTGTGTTGGTGTCAAGAACAGCAACCCGCAGGCAGGCCGCATTATCTGCGCGCGCTTGTTCAATGACATGCTGCGTCATCTTAGCGCCCAGCCCGTTTCCTCGCGCGGCGGGGGCCAGCAGTAGCAAACCAAGATACCAGTCATCTTTTTCGTAATACCCCTTGAGGCAAGTCGCTATGCCATCGAGAGTGCCGTTTGCATCTGCATGTCCCCAACACCAGATTTGATCCGTGGGTACATCTGGAGGCGCGTCCGTCATGTTTTCGCGGACATATGCAAGATCGGGGGCGTCACCGGTCTCCATTTCTACATAATCATGCGCTCGTAGGCACAGGTCCAGCACACGGGCACCATCCTTGGGCCAATGCAAGGAAATGAGGTCATCCATGATAGGCGGCCACTGTTTTGAGGGTGGAAAAACCATAAAGCGCTTCGAACCCTTTTTCGCGACCGTGGCCGGATTTACCGACACCGCCAAAAGGCAGTTCCACGCCACCACCGGCACCGTAGTTGTTGAGGAACACTTGCCCCGCGCGCAAGCGCTTGGCCAACCGCATTTGACGTGCTCCATTGGCGCTCCAGACGCTGGCAACAAGGCCATAATCGGTGCTGTTGGCAATTTGTACGGCTTCGTCTTCGGTATCAAAGGGGATCAGGACTTGGACAGGTCCGAATATCTCATCTTGCGCCAGAACATGATCAGAAGGCACGCTTTCGAAAAGAGTGGGCAGGACGTAAGCACCGGTACTCGGTGCGTCTACCATGTGGCCCTGAGCCGCAATCGTTAGGTCAGCGCCTTGGCTCAAAAACCCCTCGACGATTTGCTTTTGGCGGTCCGAGATCAAGGGGCCAACTTTTGGATCTCCCATTGCAGAACCGACGCTCAGTGCTTCATAGGCTTTGGCCATGCGATCACGGACCTCATCATAGATCCCGCGTTGCACAAGAATGCGGGAAGAGGCTGAACATGTCTGACCAGCGTTTTGAATTCCTGCATTGACCAAGAAGGGCAGGGCGGCATCAAGGTCTGCATCATCAAACACAAGTTGCGGGGATTTCCCGCCAAGTTCCAGCGTCACCGGCACCACGTTTGCGCCCGCCGCTTGTTGCACCAGCGCGCCAGTACGCACCGATCCAGTAAAGCTGATGTGCTGTACGTCCGGGTGCGCCGCGAGTGCGGCGCCTGCTTCTGTGCCGCGCCCGGGCACCACGTTCAGCGCGCCATCAGGTAATCCGGCGTCTTGGCAGATATGGGCAAAGGCGAGGGCAGTCAGACAGGCCTCTTCTGCGGGTTTCAGTACGCACGCGTTTCCCATGGCCAAAGCCGCGCCGACTGAACGACCAATAATCTGCATTGGGTAATTCCAAGGCACGATATGCCCTGTCACACCGTGTGCTTCGCGCAACGTATAGACAGTGTAGCCTTCAAGGTAAGGGATCGTTTCGCCCATCACTTTGTCTGCCGCACCGCCGTAGAATTCCATATAGCGGGCCAACGCCACTGCATCCGCACGGGCTTGGGTCAAAGGTTTGCCAACGTCGTGGGCCTCGATTTCGGCCAGCTCATCGACACGGGTTAACACGACATGCCCAATCTTGGCCAAAATGCGCCCGCGTTCGGTGGCGCTCATTCTACCCCAATCGCTATTGCGGGCTGCGTGTGCAGCCTTAACAGCATCATCGATATCGCTGGCCTGACCGGCAGAAATATTGGCAAGGTCAGTCCCGTCGGACGGGTTGATCAGTGTGAGAGTTTTAGCTGCGGCACGCCAAATGCCACCGATCAACATCTCGGACGGGTTGAACCAGAGAGCCTGCGTCATCGTGTACCCTTATATGCGAATGTGTAACTGTGGGACTGATATGGCGTCAGAGGCGCGCCGCGTGCAAGCTCTGTGACACCAGGCAAGGCCTGTAAAACCCGATCCCAGAACCGTGCTGTGCCAGGCAAAGCCTTTGCCACCCCTAAGGACCATTGCCCCGGAAACTGCGCGAAACAAGCAGGCACAGCTTCGGTCCCGATGCCCTTATTTCGATGTTCAGTCAGGATGCAGAATTCGCAAAGCTCGTGATACGAGTCAAAACGATCAACCAAGGCGAAACCGACCCGCCGCCCTGCTCGAGTGATTGTCAACACATGAGTGTTTGGATCGTCGAACCAGCCGACAACTTCCGCGTACGGCAAGTCGTCTTGATCTGAGCCCAATTCGCGAAAATAGGCGGTCGACGCTTCAAGCAACCAAGTCGTTTGGTCGCGCGAAGTCGCGACAAGCGAAACCGTCACGCTGCACCCATTTTCGGTAGTACAGGCGCCGCATTAATCAGTGTCCGTGTGTAGGAATGCTGTGGATTGGCAAACACCTCCTCGGTCGGCCCTTGTTCCACGATCCTGCCGTTTTGCATGACCATCACCTGATCCGTAATGCTGCGCACAACGCTTAGATCGTGACTGATGAACAGATAAGTCAGATTGTATTGCGTGCAAATATCGGCAATTAAATCAAGAATCTGGGCACGTACAGATACATCAAGTGCACTGACGGCTTCATCAAAGACGATGAGTTCAGGGCGAATAATCAAAGCGCGTGCAATGGCAAGGCGTTGGCGTTGACCGCCGGAAAATTGGTGCGGATACTTTTGCGCGTCTGCTGGCGATAGCCCGACGTCAGTCAGCGCCTGAGCAATACGCACATCACGATCTTCTGGTGGGGAAGGTAGCAAATGGAACGGTTCGGAGATCAGACGCGCCACGCGATGGCGGGGGTTGAAGCTGCCGTACGGGTCTTGAA
>CAZJAW010000255.1:0-4282 GCA_964544035.1 uncultured Rhodobacterales bacterium | reverse complement strand
CCACAACGCAGCAAGGAACAACAGGATGATCTTGCCCGTCTCACCGATACCCGCCCAGATGATCACCAACGGGATCAAGGCCAATGGCGGCACCGGGCGCATGAATTCCACGATAGGATCAAACCACCCTCGGAACCAATTGCTAAGCCCCATGGCATAGCCCAGCGGAATGCCGACCAAAGCCCCAAAGAAAAACCCGACAATGACGCGGAACAGCGAATAGCCCAAATGTTCGGCAAGCGAAAACCCGCGAAAACCGTCTTTGGCGATATCGACCAAACGCACAGCAACGGATTCTGGAGCGGGCAACCAAATCGGCTCCATTTGCCAGCCCTTGTCTGGCAGAATATTGGGCGTGCCTTTGTCAGTGATGGTAACCGTGCCCCAGCCCACATCGACAGACCCACCGGGGGCGATGGCCTCGCCGTTGATGGCAACAACCGCGGCCCCTGCGTCGCGGCCGATCTCGTCATTGCGATCCACACGCAACAGACCAGACCGCCACATACCAATAGACACACTGTCATCCTTGGCCCAACCGTCACCCGTTGCCACCTCGGGCGCGTCTGTAGGCGTATCAATCGGATGCACCAGAACAGTCACGGTAGCCGTATCGCTGTCATCACCCGCCTGAGCGGTATATTCAAAAGTGCCGGTGCCTTCAAAAGGCCCCGGCGCATGCAAAAAGCCCGGCAGCAAAGAAGACCCGGTAAACATGCCCCACAGCAAAAAGATCGTCAGAACCGAAATAACCGAAGCCGTCCGGTTCGGTGTAACCGCACTCTCATCGCCAAAGGTCACAGTCTTGAGCGAGCCATAGTCGCTGCGCCGTGCCCCTGCTGCGATTATGCGCACAGCAAAGAAGGCACCGATAAAGATGGCGATGTAGATCAGAAAAGGAATCATGTCGCGTCCTCCGTGCGGCCCATAATCTCTTCTTCCATATCCCAGATCATGCCGAGTATCTCTTCGCGGCGCTCGCCAAATTCGGGGTGTTTTTTCACCTCGCGCAGATCAGCATCAACGCCCATTTCGGCGAAAGGCAAACGGTATTCCTTATGAATACGACCGGGACGCGGGGCCATGACGATCAAACGTTCGCCCAGCAACAATGCCTCTTCGACCGAGTGGGTGATCAGGATGATGGTCTTGCCCGTCTCTTTCCAAAGCTTCAGCACTAGGCTTTGCATCTTTTCGCGAGTCAACGCGTCCAAAGCGCCAAGTGGTTCGTCCATCAAAATGACATCCGGGTCATTGGCCAGACAACGCGCCAAAGCCACACGTTGCTGCATACCACCCGACAATTCGTAAACGGCCTTTTCCTTGAAATCCTGCAAACCCACCACATCCAAAAGGTGGTTAACAATCTGCGCCTTCTCGGGGCCAGACATGCCCTTCATCGACGGGCCAAAGCCTACGTTTTCACGCACCGACATCCATTCAAACAACGCACCCTGCTGGAACACCATGCCACGCTCTGCGCTGGGGGCCTGAATGTCGTTACCGTTCAGGGTCATCTTGCCATCAGTGGGCGCCAAAAAGCCTGCCACAATGTTCAACAACGTGGTCTTGCCACAACCCGACGGGCCCAGCACACTCAGCAGCTCGCCTGCCTTGAGGTCAAGCGATACATCCTGCAACGCCTGTACTGCCCCGCCGTCGGGCAGATCAAACCGCATTGATAGGTTTTGGATAGATAGTCCGGACATCGGTCCCCACCTGTAGCTTAGCCGGGTTCGGCCTGCTTGGCGGACACATCGTCCGCCGCTCAACCATTACCCTGCGAAAAGGCGGACATCCGTCCACCCCGATAAAAAAGGGCCCGCGTACAAGCTGCACGCGGGCCCCTTTTGCTAGAATTTTACTTGGCTGCTGCCAAAGGCGCAGTATTCACAGTGCCCTCATAGCTGGGCAATGCGCCATCAATCGAACCGGAGGCCACAAATACATCCGCAACACCCTTCATGAAGGACGCGGCGTTGCCACCAAGCCATGCACCGCTAAGTTGTTCGTCGATTGTGGGGAAGGTAAAACCAGCCAGTGTTTCAGCAGTCGCAGCTTCGTCCATGCCGGCATCCTTGGCGATGACAGGCAGCATTTTTGCGTGGTTCGCCTCGTCTGCCCACATTGCGTTGGCGGCGGCTGTAACGGCAAGGAACTTGCTCAGCGTCTCGCCTTCTTCAGCGATAAAATTCGCAGGTGCTGTTGTCGCGTCAAAGACGAGGATACCCAGTGCTTCTTTTTCTGCACCGGTCAGCAGGATGTTGCCGGATTCTTTCATGCGACGCAGCGCGCCACCCCAGCCACAAGACATGTCAACAGAACCTTGGCTCAACGCTGCTGCACCTTCAGCCGGGGCCATGTCGACAATTTCCATCGATTCTACATCAACACCGAAGTGCGCCATTTGGCTCAAGAAGCCATAGTGCGCAGCGGTTCCCAGTGGCACGGCCACTTTCTTACCCGCCAGCTCGGACGCTGATTCTTTGTCGATTTCCAGACCAGAGGCCACAACGCAGTTATCGTTCTCGGAATAGGACACGGCCACATCAACGATTTGGATGTCTTGACCCGCAGAGGCTGCGACAACAAAAGGTGGCACACCTTGGCTGACGGAAATCTGAACGTCGCCCGACGCCATGGCGGCCGACATCGCCGTGCCTGTGTCAAAGCTGACCCAGTTGATTTTTTTGCCCAGCGCTTCTTCGTAAAGACCAGTTTCTTTGGCAAACTGGAACGGCATGGGCCATTCAAGGAAGTAAGCAACTGTCAGCTCGTCGCCTTGCGCAACAGCGCCCTGTGCGCCAGCCAACATTGCGGTGGCCGCAACGGCACCCATTAGTGTTGTTTTGATAGTCATAAAGTGTAACTCCCGTGGTTCATGCCACCATGTGGTTGCACGTTTTTTGATCGGTTTCGGGCGGTGGTCCGCCTCTTTCGCACGCAGCAGTTTGCGTCGCTGTCATGATCGGAGCCGAAAACGGCTCTGGGATCAACGATTATTCAACAAAAATTTCGCGTCAATTGCACGCCAAACTTCACCTTTGGTAAATCGAAATTCAGCCTGCACACATAAAAACAAGGCGCATCGCACCAATCCCGCCCAAAGATTGGATCTATTCAGCGCCCAGCTGGCCTTACTTGTGTCTTCAAACTGGCCCTATCATACTGGCTGTATTCTCACTCAAGCTGCGCGATAATAAGACAGGTGCGCCTATAATTCATTGGCCCCATTCATCATCGAAAGGTATTGCAACCATGGACGGCACGTTCAATGAAAACGACATCTCTCGCGTGGTCGAGGCTGACCGCGCAAGCGTCTGGCATCATCTCATCCAACACCAACCATTTTTTACCGGCGCTGATCCCAAAATCATCGTTGAAGGTAAGGGGATGAAAGTCTGGGACCAAAAGGGAATCGAACACATCGATGCCGTGTCTGGTGGGGTGTGGACAGTCAACATCGGCTATGGCCGTGAAAGCATGGGCGACGCCGTGCGCGACGCCATCGTCAAAATGAACTTCTTTGGCGGCACCACCGGGTCGATCCCCGGCGCACTGTTTGCCGAAAAGCTGCTGTCGAAAATGCCGGGCATGGACCGCGTTTACTATTGCAACTCCGGGTCCGAGGCGAACGAAAAAGCCTTTAAGATGATCCGCCAGATCGCACACAAAAAATACGGCGGCAAAAAGCACAAAATCCTCTACCGCGACCGCGATTATCACGGCACAACCATCGCCTGCCTGTCAGCAGGTGGCCAAGACGAACGCAACGCACAATACGGTCCCTTTACACCGGGCTTCGTGCGCGTTCCGCACTGCCTTGCATACCGCAAACACGAACAAGACGGCGCTCCCGAACAGAACTACGGCGAATGGGCCGCTGACCAGATCGAAGCCATCATCCTGCGCGAGGGCCCTGACACCGTTGGCGCACTGTGCCTTGAACCCGTCACAGCCGGGGGCGGTGTGATCGAAGCACCCGACGGCTATTGGCCGCGCGTCGCTGAGATTTGCAAAAAATACGACATCCTTCTGCACATCGACGAAGTTGTCTGCGGCGTCGGGCGCACCGGCACGTGGTTCGGCTATCAGCACTACGACATCCAACCCGACTTTGTGACCATGGCCAAAGGCGTCGCATCCGGGTACGCCGCCATCGCTTGTATGGTTACCACAAACGAAGGCTTCGACATGTTCAAAGCCGTCACCTCGGACAACCTCAACTACTTCCGCGACATTTCCACTTTTGGCGGCTGTACAGCTGGCCCGGCGGAGGCAC
>CAZJAW010000254.1:0-4299 GCA_964544035.1 uncultured Rhodobacterales bacterium | reverse complement strand
GTCTCTTTGTCTTATGGCGCGCATTCCAACCTGTGTGTGAACCAGATCAAGCTGAACGGTACGTCAGAACAAAAGGCAAAATACCTGCCCGGCCTCGTTGATGGCACACATGTGGGTGCACTGGCCATGTCGGAATCCGGCGCCGGATCGGATGTGGTTTCGATGAAACTCAGCGCCGAAAAGCGCAACGACCGATACATTCTGAACGGCACAAAATATTGGATCACCAACGGCCCCGACGCCGATACGCTGGTGGTCTATGCCAAGACAGAAGAAGATCGCATCACAGCGTTCATCATTGAAAAGGCAATGACAGGATTTTCAACGTCGCCGCATTTTGACAAGTTGGGCATGCGCGGATCGAATACAGCTGAGCTGATCTTTGACGATGTGGAGGTGCCGTTCGAAAATGTGCTGGGCGAAGAGGGGCGCGGGGTTGCCGTGCTTATGTCTGGCCTTGATTACGAACGTGTCGTTTTGGCGGGCATTGGCCTTGGCATCATGGCAGCCTGTATGGATGAAATCATGCCCTACATGGCCGAGCGCAAACAGTTCGGCCAACCCATCGGATCGTTCCAGCTGATGCAGGGAAAGATTGCAGATATGTACACGGCTATGAATTCCGCGCGCGCCTATGTCTACGAAGTGGCAAAGGCATGTGATCGAGGCACCGTTACCCGTCAGGATGCTGCGGCCTGCTGCCTTTACGCCTCGGAAGAAGCCATGAAGCAGGCGCACCAAGCGGTGCAAGCGATGGGTGGGGCTGGGTTTTTGAATGACGCCCCCGTTGCGCGCCTGTTCCGCGACGCTAAGCTGATGGAAATCGGGGCTGGCACCTCGGAAATCCGACGCATGTTGGTGGGGCGCGAACTGGTCACGGCGATGGGCTGATGCGCTGGCTGATGTGGACACCAATCTCGCTATTTACCATCTATGTCGCCGTGCTTGGGTTTCGTTTTGGATGGTTGGCTGCGACCTTGGATGAAGGTGAAGTTATTGCCCACTACGCGGAAAGATATGTCGCAACGATGCAGGCAGATTTCAAAAACAGTGATGCGCAAGCCTCGCACTGCTATGGTCTGCCCAGCGACGATGATGGCGTGTGGATGACGGTCGTTTGTGGGCTGAATGGATGCGGTCCGTCTTATCGAGAGTATCATGTGAACAGGATTGGCGCATTTGTGCATGGCGGCGATACAAGCTGTCCGGAGGCTGCCTTGCAGAAACGTGCAACATGAACATGGCCAAACAGTGCCTCGCTCACCCAAACGACGAGGTCGCAATTATCGACCTAACGGACGATGCACGCCGCGATGTCACTTATGGCGACCTTGCACATATGGTCGATGGTCTGGCGCGCGCCTTGATGTCTAAAGTCGGTGCCGGTGACCGGGTCGGAGTGCTTTTGTCACAAACACCTTGGTGCGCCGCAGCTCACCTTGCGATCTGGAAAATAGGCGCAATTTCAGTGCCTTTGTTCAAACTCTTCAAGTATGATGCGCTGGCCTCGCGCATGGGCGACGCTGGCGTTGCACTGGTCTTGACGGACAGCGACGGCATGGCCCTTGTTGGTGATCTTGCACCGTGCTGGATGGCTGACACCGCTGGAGTTGACGGTGATCCGGTGGCGTTCTTTGATGCAGAAAACGACACGCCCGCGGTGCTGATCTATACCTCCGGCACCACGGGCACACCCAAAGGCGCGCTACATGGGCATGGAGTTCTGGATGGGCATCTGCCGGGGGTGTGCCTCAGCCATAACGATCTGGGTCAACCGGGGGATTGCCTTTGGACCCCCGCCGACTGGGCGTGGATCGGTGGCTTGTTTGATGTGTTGATGCCGGGGTTGGCCTTGGGTGTCCCGGTCGTTGGCGCAAGAATGGCCAAGTTTTCAGTCGGTGATTGTTTGAAGATCGTTGCGCAAGCCGATGTAAAGAATATATTTTTCCCACCAACGGCTTTGCGCATGCTCAAAGCCGACAATGCAAAAATCCCCAATTTGCGTTCCGTCGCAAGCGGCGGTGAGCCTTTAGGCGCAGAGATGTTAGCGTGGGGCCAGCATGCGTTTGGCCTGACAATCAACGAATTTTACGGCCAGACGGAATGCAACATGGTCGTTTCAAGCTGTTCTAAGCGGTTTCCAGTACGTCCCGGTTTTATGGGACGGGCGGTGCCTGGGTTTGATGTGCAAGTCATTGATCAAAATGGGGAACCAACGAAGGAAGAAGGCGACATCGCGGTGCGACGCGGCGCACCGTCCATGATGTTGCGCTATTGGAACCGCCCGCAGGAAACAGAGGCTAAATTCCGCGGCGATTGGATGCTGACAGGGGATCGTGGGCAACGTGATGGTGCCGAAATCCGCTTTGTCGGGCGAGATGACGATGTGATTACGTCGTCCGGGTATCGCATTGGCCCAGCCGAGATCGAAGATTGCCTGCTGACCCATCCTGATGTGGTGACGGTTGGGGTTGTGGGCAAGCCAGATGCGCTGAGGACCGAGATTGTGAAAGCCTATGTCGTGTTGCGCGAAGGGGCCGTTGAAGATGCCGCTGGATTACAGGCTTGGGTTAAAGACCGGTTGGCAAGCTATTCATACCCAAGGGAAATTGGATTTTTGGATGCGTTGCCGATGACCGTGACGGGCAAGGTCATTCGAAAAGAGTTGAAGGCGATGGCAAAGGTGACATCATGATGCCGCCTCTGCAATTAGAAGAAAATGGAGCGTCAGAACTTCAGCACATATGCAAAGTTAACGGCAATGGGGTCAATCTCGGCTGTTCCAATGTCTGCGCCATTGAGGGAGGCATCGCTGTCGATGTCAAACCAGCGCACATTAGCACGCAGCGCGGAACCATTGGCCAGTTCGTAATCCAAGCCGACTTGGACCGAGACGCCAAAACTGTCATCCAGCTCAAGAACGCCCAGTGCCGACTCTTCTTCGAAGAAAGTGGTGTAATTGATGCCCACACCAACATAGGGCTTAAAGGCGCTTTGTGTTGGGAAATGGTAGTTGAGCGATATGGTCGGGGGCAATTGCCGAGTGCTTCCTGCAAAAGCACCATTGATAGAGATGTCATGCTCAAATGGTGTAGAGGCCAACAGCTCGATCCCAAGATTGTCGCGAATAAAGTATTCGGCAGTGATGGTGGGCCGAACACTGTTGCCGATGTCAGCCGAACCGCCTGCCAAGGTGCCGTTGCTGGAGTCAGGGATGACAGATGCAAGACCGAAACCGAGGGTGAAATCACCCTGAGATTGAGCGGACGCACTTGTGGCACAAAGGCACGTGAGAGTGAGAACTGCGATGATATGTTTCATATAATGCTCCGAATTGGTTGTGACGGATTGGAAACAGGGCATGAGCGATCTGTCCCTGCTGCGACGGGCGTGTCGTCTACAAAAACCGCATTTTGCACGGGTCGCGGCATTTGCTGCTGTGCCCGTCGTGTTTATACGCAGCCGTATGCTAAGGCGCGGTTTTTTCAACGAAAAGCGTGGTTTTATCAACGAGCTGCGCGGAATTTTGCACGAAATGCGCGTTCGTGCGCACGAAAGACGAGCCGGGCGATAAATCAACGAGTGTTGTGGAGATCGTGCTTGGATCAAATAACAATGAGGTCTGCTTCTAGGGAATGCGTTGATACTCGAAGTGACTCATTTTTTCTTGAAAGGGTGTCATGAAACTCAAATCTCAGGCTCTAACCTCCTCCGAAACATTCCGCGCCAATCGGGCAGCGCATCTTGAAGCGTTGGAGGTGGTGCAACAAGCCGCTGAAAGTGCCGCCCTTGGCGGTGGGCAAGCATCGCGCGAGCGCCACATGAAACGTGGCAAAATGCTGCCACGCGAACGGGTGGCGAACTTGCTTGATCCGGGATCACCGTTTCTAGAGGTCGGCGCGACGGCTGCTCATGGGCTTTATGACGGTGCGGCGCCCTGCGCAGGCGTGATCGCAGGTATCGGGCAAGTGATGGGCCATCAGGTGATGGTCATTTGCAATGACGCGACGGTCAAAGGCGGCACCTATTATCCAATGACGGTGAAAAAGCATCTGCGCGCGCAGGAAATCGCTGAACAAAACCGTCTGCCATGCATTTATTTGGTCGACAGTGGCGGGGCGAACTTGCCCAATCAAGACGAAGTGTTTCCTGATCGAGACCACTTTGGCCGCATCTTTTTCAACCAAGCTCAGATGAGCGCCAAGGGCATAGCACAGATCGCTGTGGTTATGGGGTCATGTACCGCGGGGGGTGCGTATGTTCCTGCGATGTCAGATGTGACAATCATCGTGAAAGAAC
>CAZJAW010000253.1:0-4303 GCA_964544035.1 uncultured Rhodobacterales bacterium | reverse complement strand
TTCCATACGTGCGGCGAAGCTTTTGCGCTTGATCGGGGCAAAGCTGTAGTCAGGGTTTAGATCGCTTGCTGGGATCATCGCTTCGGCGAGGTTAAGTTCATACGTCGTGACTGGGAAAAAGGGTTCAAAATTGTTTTGACGCAATAGGTTTGGGATGTGGGGTGGGTTTACCATCATGTCCGTGTAAGGCGCGTTTTCAAAGTGATCGGTTTGCACGCCCATTTGCTGCATGGCGGTCAGGTTAAAGTTGCCGACAAGTTCGGCGCAACCTTTTGCGCGCGCCCAGCTTTCGGCCTTTGCCAACAACGCGCTGGCGATTTCAGAATCGTTAGCGCAGTCAAAAAACCCAAAAGACGCACGTTGTGTGCCGTGCAATTCATTCGATGCCTCGTGTTCATGCACCACGATCCGACCCAATGGTCGGTTGTCGCGAAAAACTGTAAAAAAGGTGAAATGCCTGTCTGTCGGGAACAGTGGGTTTGTGCCCGCCTTCAGGAATTTCTTAAGGTCTGATTTGAGTGGCGAGACGTAAGTTTCGTCCGCACCGTAGGCCTGAAACGGTACTTCAAAAAAAGAGGGGAAGTCGCGTTCGACGATCTTAACCATCTTTAACATCCGCGCGGGCCAGCATGACAGCAAGGCGCTGCGCTATTCGAAGTTCTTGTTCGAATTGTTCTGACTGCGCCAAAGTGGGCACATTCAAAGCCATCACCTTGAAGGGTGTTTCCGAGACCAGCATGGCATGGCTTGCTCCAAATTTTTGGAAGAACCATGCAAATTGTTCCGCAAGTTCCGGCGTGCTGATTGGGTCAAGCTGCGCAGATGACACGATGGGGTGAGCACTGAAATGGTGTTTAAAAGAGACGTTAAAATCGCCAAGACTATCGCCATCAAGGATCAAGGCGCCAGCAGTCAGGGCGCGCGTTTGCAGCGCATTTAGGAAGGTTTTGTGGTCATTCAACTCCGGGTCCGACAGGACGCTAAGCACGCGCCTGAATTTGTCGGACCTAAGCACCAAACGCGCCTGCGTATAGACCAGCGCCAAAAGGCCAATACTGACGATCACCGCCATGACCTGCACCGTGGTGCGGGTGTTTAGATCGGCCAGAGCCATGATGCAGATGGCAGCAAACAGCAGCCCCCCCGCGACAGCCAACGCCATCGAGATAACTTCGGATTGTGTGGCTTCGCCGCGTCTGAGCGTCAGCCCAAGCCAACACATGGCAAGGATCGCGATACCCGACAGGCGCACAGGCAGATCCCAAAGCTCCATGCGAAAGTCTGTAAATGCCAGTGGGATGATCAGGACCAGAGACAGGGCAAGCCGGTCGATGGTCGTGTTTTCCGCCACGGATAGGCTGGCGCGATCACGCATCATAACCAGCGCGCCAAGTGCTGCGAAGGTGATAACTTGGAACACCGCAAGCGCCGTTATGGCGAGTTGCGCATGATTTAACGGGGTGAGCAGGGCGACGAGGACAAAAAATGCCGCCCCTCCGGCAGCCAGCAGTTTCAGGGCACGCGGTGCGTGCCGGCGCATCATGGCTTCGGACAAAAGCAGCATCGCAAGGGGGACAAGGCCCGCAAATGCGAAGGTCAAACGCCCCACCCAATCGGCACCCGTCATCCACTGCAGAAGCCGGATGGCCAACAGCACGACCACCAGTTGCAAAGCAAACAAGAAGCGACGTGTGACGGTTGTCCGTGGTTGCTGAGCGCGTAGCACTTGGGCAAACAACACCAATCCCAGCAAACTGGCGAGGGAAACAACACTGTCTGCGATCAGCTCGGGAGACAGGTGCATCATATCATCAAGCGTTGCAAAAAGCGGCGCACGAGGGGGCGCATCAATGATGCGGTCACCGGATTGCGCGGATGTTCGACTTTTGCGGCGTGCGGATTGAAAAACCACCCGCGATAGTCTGCCCCGGCTTTACGGCCCAAAATGCCGTTCGCGACCTCATAGGCCATTAACATTCCGGTCGAGATCACCATGGGTGCAAAGGACATGCGGCTGCGTTTGCCTGCTGCCACTTCTCCGGCCAGATCAAGATCGATGTGATGGCGTGACGATGAATGAAGGATCACATAAATAGCTTCTTGGATGAACGCATCGTCGCGTTGTTGCGTTGAAAGCGCGTTCCATGCGGTGTCAATGGTTGGGTAGCCCAATCGCTCTTCGGGCATCGGATCGCCTGCTTGGGTCACATAAACGGACGGCAAGGGCGAGGCATAGGCGTCGATCACGGCCCGATTTTCAGCACGCGCCGTGCGATAAAGCAGCAATGATGCGCCCAGATCATCTGTGCCGTTCACAACGATGGCGCTTGAGGCAACTGCACTTTGCACATGTGTGGGCCAGTCATCGCGGTAGACGGTGATCTCCATTTCCGGGTTGATGGTCAGGCATAGATCACGGGTCGCTTCGGCTTTGTGGCGTCCAATCGTATCGCGAAAGGCAAAGGCTTGGCGATTCATGTTCGACGTTTCAAATTCATCGATATCAGCAAGGATCAAGCGTCCAATACCCATGCGGGCCAACGCCATTACACAGGCCCCGCCCATGCCACCCGTGCCGCAGACAAACACTTGAGTGGTGCGCAGGCGTTCTTGTTCTTCTTCAGTGACAAAGCCGATGTTGCGGGTTGTGAAGGTGGCGTAATCAAAGCTCATGGCGCGTCCTTTCGCGGGCGCAGCGTGTCCCAATGGCGCGTGCCGTCAAACCAGTGAAGTGCGGGTAGGATCAACCGTTGTAGCATCACCGCGACAAGGGTAACGCCCACACCTGCAAGCGATGCTTTGGGAACTGAATTGCGCAAATAGCCCGTCGCTGTGGCCAAATCGATCTGACCAAGCTGCAAAACGTCATCGCCCCGGTCGTAATCCAGCATTTCCGCGCAGAAGTCGTTGTAGACCGCTTCGCGGTGCTTGGGGGCATCGCTGAACGTCTTTTTCAGATCATCTGAACCGCCGGTATAGGCATTGGTGATAACAAAGCGGTTTTCGTCAAAATCTGCGTCCGCCCCCACGCCGAACACATGGCGATGGTCGGCCATAATGGTGCGGGCCAACAGCAAATGCATCAGCGAACGCTGTTTGGGGCGGTGTGGTGTCGGAAACACGCCGTTGAAGGTTTCGCTGACCATACCGACAACAGCAGGAACCTGTGTGACGTTGGACACCCAAAGCGGGCGCATTTGGTTGCGAAAAAACAATAACGTACAAGTCAGGCCATATAGCACCCAAGACAGACCACGCGATTGCTGGTCTGGATCGACCATAACAAGCCCTAGATGCAACACCTCCATGGGTTCACCCATTGTCGCGATGTCCATAAGCGCAAGGGCGTTGAAAGCAACCGGCTGGCCTGTGTCCTTGCGGCGCACAAGTGTTACGATGGTTGCATTCATCCGCTTTCGATCACCGGAGAACACGCCGTAGGTGAGCGAGCCGCGCGCAAGAGTTTTGGAGGCAACTGTGACCAGGTCTTCTGAAAGGGAGGAAAGTTCATCTTGCGACATCCACAGACCGGGTCGCTCGACGATGCGGGTTTCGAAATCTATGCCCGTGGCAAGGGTCAAATCCAGCCGTGGTTGAAACAACGCGCGCACAAAACCGGCCATAGACGCACCCTTTTTCGAATGGTCGGCGCCCTAGCTTGTCTGCTTAGATGCCGTTATTCAACAAACCTAAGGCTGTGGCGCGCGTCGGCCAAGGAAAAAGCGGTTATTGGTGCGACTGTTTTCAGCCCTGTTTTCGGAATGTTACACCTTCGGTTGCGCTTTGAAATTAGGCAATTCGAGTTGGGTGTAGTTTTGCAAGACTTCGATCTAGGCGGTCAGATCATCTTGCGCCCTTCAGGGCAAGTCGTCTTGTAGAAAGGGATAGGGCCACCTTTGCGGCCGCCCTATCCAATTTGTGTAAGCCTTAGCCGCGAGCGAGTTTCTTGGCTTGCGTGATCCAGTCGTCACGGGTCACGCGGCCTTTGAAACCTTCGAGGTTCTCGTCAACCCATGCCACTTCAGAAGCATTCCAGTCGCCGATTTGGTCAAAGTGGTAATAGCCCAGATCGTAAAGCAGCTTTTCCATCTTTGGACCCACGCCGTTGATCTGTTGCAGATCGTCAGCTTTGCCGCCGCGTGGGGCGCTCAGACCTTCGGGCTTGGTGCCTTTAACCGCGGCGGTGGGGGCTGCGGCGGCGGCGGCTGCTGCAACAGGGGCGGCGGCTGCCGCTACAGGTGCGGCTGTCAACGCAGCATCACGTTCAACCATCATCGCATCGATCCGGTTTTGCAGATCGATT
>CAZJAW010000252.1:0-4303 GCA_964544035.1 uncultured Rhodobacterales bacterium | reverse complement strand
GGACAAAACGGTCTATGTAGAGAAGCAGCCTCGGCTGGTCACGCCTTGGGGAAAAGGTCGTCCGACCAAGAAAGATCGCCGCAGCTTGGAGGTTTCCCGCAAGCCCCCGCTTGAATGATCTGGGAATGGTCATTACGACAGGCACAACACAGATTTTCGGACAACGCTCATGACCTATATCGTCAACGATTCCTGCATTGCCTGCAAATACACCGACTGCGTCGAAGTCTGTCCCGTGGACTGCTTCTATGAAGGCGAAAACATGTTGGTGATTCACCCCGACGAATGCATCGATTGTGGCGTGTGCGAACCAGAATGCCCCGCCGATGCCATCCGCCCGGACACTGAGCCGGATATGGAAAAGTGGGTTGAGTTTAATCGCAAGTATTCTGAGATGTGGCCTGTTATCATCACCAAGAAAGACCCGTTGCCTACAGCTGACGAGATGGACGGCAAAGAAGGCAAGCTTGAGTTGTTTTCTGAGACACCAGGCGAAGGTGGATAACCACGCGAATCGCTTGTGAGGACGGATTTTCTGCACTTGCGACATGAAATAGGGTTGGTAATGCGCTGAATTTTGGTGATCTTTTGAGAGTTTTCATCAGGTCAGCTTTCGAAACTGCCATTTTTGTGTTACACTGTGCCCGCAACTGACAGACGGAAACGGCCTTCGCCCTGTGGTATGTTACCACTGGCATGGAAAAAACCTCGATCTGAACCGCACCTTAGGCGTGGCACTTCTGCCCGGCTGGTGCGGATTTGACTGTAGGAAATGGCGAAATTCGTGCGTCTTATGAGGAATAAGAATGACAAAATCTAAGAAACTCGACTTTCGCCCCAATGAATTTGTAGTCTACCCAGCGCATGGCGTAGGCCAGATTGTGTCGGTCGATACTCAGGAAGTCGCAGGCATTGAGTTGGAAATGTTCGTGATCTCGTTCGAGAAGGACAAGATGACATTGCGGGTGCCCACCAACAAAGCGACAGAAATAGGGATGCGGGCCTTGTCGAGTCCCGACGTCATCGCCCATGCGATGAAGACTCTGAAGGGTAAAGCCAAGGTCAAACGCGCCATGTGGTCGCGCCGTGCCCAAGAATATGAACAAAAAATCAACTCGGGCGATTTGATCGCGATTGCAGAAGTGGTGCGTGACTTGCATCGCACCGACGACCAGCGCGAGCAAAGCTATTCTGAACGCCAGCTTTATGAAGCCGCCCTTGAGCGTCTGACCCGTGAAGTGGCCGCTGTATCAGGTGGCGACGAAGTGGCAGCCGCCAAAGAAGTGGGCGATGTGCTGACCAGCCGCGTGGCGGCTGCGTGATCGCCACGGTCTGAAACGTCAAAGCTTGACAATGAACCGCGTCCCTTCACCTTGGGGGGCGCGGATTTTTTTATGCCAGCGCGACAAGCACCAAAAGAACTGCGATTTCTGTGGTGATTTGCGTCGCACCAAGGATGTCGCCCGTCTGTCCACCGATTTTTGCCTTGGCGAGCGCCCCGATTGCGGCCGCGACGGCTGCAGCGATGAGCATCGCAAACATGCCTGCGCCGCCCGCAAGTAGGACCGCACAGAGCGCACTGATGACAAGTGCGCCACCCACCGCAAAACCATCAGGGCGACCCACGCTTTTTGACAGCCCGTCGCTGCGCGCATGCGGCAAAACAAGCATAAGCGGCACCATCATGGCCCGCGAAACAACAAGGGCCGTGATCAGCCCATTCCATGCCACCTCGGCCAGCCCCAACCAACGAAAGCCGATGGCCAATACCAAAGCGAGCACACCGTAAGCTCCGATGCGGCTGTCTTTCATGATTTCAAGACGACGGGCGGCGGTTTGCCCACCCCATATCCCATCCACAGTGTCAGCCAACCCGTCTTCGTGCATTGCGCCTGTCAGCATAACCAACGTGGCCAGCACCAAACCTGCGACAAACAAAGGCGGCAAAGCAAAGGCGGCCAGCCAAGCCAGGATGCTGACGATTGCGCCCAATCCCACGCCAACCAGCGGATAAGCCCAGACTGCACGCGCACTGTTTGCAAACGCGGTATCGGGCAGGGCGGGCAAAGGCAGTCTTGTCAGAAGCACAAAGGCGACCGGAACATCCCACAGGCGGGACGCGGAAAAGATGTCGGATTCATTTTGTACCATGTCCGGTCCTGACTTGCAGTGCGTGTGACATGGGGTAAAGAGCGTAGAACAATGAGGCAAGGACAACGCGCCATGAGTTTTGAGACACTGGATGATCTACGCGCCCTTCTGGCGGATATGCCGGCGCAGGACAAAGAGGCTTTGAATGCAGCTGCGACGCGCAACGGGCAGTTGACCAAACCGCCCGGCGCGTTGGGGCGGCTTGAGGATCTGGCGATTTGGTACGCCGGTTGGCGCGGGGATGCGCGCCCAACCATCGAGGCGCCGCAAGTGATCGTTTTTGCCGGTAACCATGGTGTGGCGGCGCGCGGTGTGTCGGCTTTTCCGCCAGAAGTCACTGCGCAGATGGTGGCGAATTTTCAACATGGCGGAGCCGCGATCAATCAGTTGGCGAAGGCCTTTGGTGCGCGCATGGATGTGGTCGCATTGCAGCTAGAGACGCCGACGGCAGATTTCACAGCAGGGTCTGCGATGTCCGAGGCTGAAGTGGTCTTGGCCTTACGTGCAGGTTGGGACGCTGTGGAGGAGAGTGCAGACCTGCTTGTTGTGGGCGAGATGGGAATTGGCAATACCACATCCGCTTCTGCAATTGCGGCACGCTTGTTCGGTGCAGAGGCTGCGGATTGGACTGGGCGCGGCACAGGTGTCGAGGGCGAGGCTCTTGCTTTGAAGACGCAGGTGGTTGCGGATGCTTTGGTGTTTCATGCGAATGCTACCGATGGACTGGATGTGTTGATGCGGCTTGGCGGGCGCGAGTTGGCAGGCATGGCTGGTGCCATTGCCCGGGCGCGCAGTTTGCGTATCCCGGTGATAATGGATGGCTTTATTTGCACGGCCGCTGCAGCCTGTCTGGAACATACTGAAGCAGGCGCGTTGGACCATGTGGTCGCGGGCCATCAAAGTGCCGAAGGCGCACATCCACGCATGCTTGAGGCTTTGGGCAAAGAACCGCTGCTGTCGCTTGGCCTGCGTCTTGGCGAAGGGTCCGGTGCGGCGCTGGCCATTGGTGTGCTGAAAGGCGCTGTGGCTTGTCATTCAGGTATGTCAACTTTTGCCGAAGCTGGCGTGTCCGACGCATAAGTCGTCGTCGAGCGGCTCTGTTTGCCTGTCAGGCCCTGCGGCCTGCACGGCAAAGGCGCCCGCCCGCCGACCCGTCGCCTGACATCACGCGCTTTCTTGCGTTTCTTGACGGTCGGCCAAAGACACTTCGAGGTCCTTTTCCAGCGCCCGTGCACGCGCCACGTAGGCATCGTTTTTGGATGTCGGTATGTTCGGATCGTAAAGTTCTGCCAGTTGACGCACAGCGTCGCGGTCGTGGGCATAGAATACGTGTTCGGCTTCTGCCGCTTCGTATTCTGTGAGCCCTAGGTTTTCCAATGCGTAGCGTCCGGCGCGCAAGGAACCATCAAACAGTTCGCGCACAATATCATCCGCACCGGCTTGATATAGGTTGTAGACGTGCACCCGATCATAGGCGCGCGCGATGATATGGATATCGGGGCGGGCTTGGCGAGCGTATGCAACCAGTCGCGTTGTCGCTTTGGGATCATCCAGAGCGACGACCAGCACGCGCGCAGTATCCAGCCCTGCGGCTTGCAGGATGTCAGGACGACTTGGATCACCAAGGAAGCTTTTGAACCCAAAGCGGCGCATAAGCGCGATGGTTTCGATGTCGTGATCCAGAACCACTGTGTGAAACCCTGATCCTTGCACGAGCCGATTCACAATCTGCCCAAACCGTCCGATGCCTGCGATAATGACGGGTCCATCGCCGTCGATTTCCTCGGCTTCAACCTCGGGGGGATGGTCGGCCATGCGTTTTCCAATCACCTCGTATAGGATGAACAGCAACGGCGTGATCAGCATGGTTAAAGCCACCACCAATAGCAGGGTTTCTGCAACGTCTTTGGGGATCACGCCCTGACCAACAGAAAAGGCCACCAGTACAAAGCCGAACTCACCCGCTTGAGCAAGCCCCAGCGTAAACAGCCAACGGTCCCGACCTTTGATCTGGAACATGACAGCAAGGCAGTACAGCACCAAGCCTTTGAGGCTGATCACGAGGATTGCCATCGAAAGCAGCGCAGGCCACTTTTCAAACAACAGGCCAAAATGGATGCCTGCACCCACGTGGATGAAGAACAGCCCCAAA
>CAZJAW010000251.1:0-4314 GCA_964544035.1 uncultured Rhodobacterales bacterium | reverse complement strand
GCGCCAAGCGCAAGGCCGATGGCGATGCCCAAGAGTGAGAGCAACCCGATCGGGATGAAATAGGTTTGAAATATTGTACTGCGTTCGGCCCCAAGCGTGCGCAGAGTTGCGATCACACTTGTCTTGTCAGCCAAATAGGAACGCACAGCGGCCGATACGCCAACGCCTCCAACGGCTAAACCGGACAGGCCCACAAGGACCAAAAACGCACCAAGCCGTTCGACAAACTGGGCTACGCGCGGGGCACCATTACGCGAATCCCGCCAACGCATACCGGCATTTTCAAAAAACGCTGCCGCTTGCGCGGCCAGCGCGTCGAGGTCTGCGTCATCGGGCAAGGTGATGCGGTATTTTGAATCGTAGCGGGTGCCGGTTGCCAGCAGATTTGCATTCGCGAGGCTGGTGCGCAGCACTATGGTGCGCGGCCCCAATGCAAAACCGCCAGCGGAACTGTCAGGCTCGCGTGTGAGTTCCGCCGTTAGGGTGAAGTCCTGTGTGCCCAGGCGAAACGTGTCGCCTATTTGCAGGTCCAGACGGTCGATCAATGCGCGTTCCATCACACCGCCGGGTTGCCCGTTTTGATCGCCAAGAGCCTCGGCAAGCGGGATGTCGGGCGATAGTCGCACTGATCCGACCAGTGGGTACATATTGTCGACAGCTTTGATCTGCGTCAGGCCACGTTCAGTCCCTTCGGGACCATCCACGACGGCCATTGAACGGAAGTCGGCGATCTCGGAGACTGAGATGGCAATGCGTTCAATCCACGCGCGTTCTTCGGGTGTGGCAAATCGGTAGGTAAAGTCGAGCTCAGCGTCACCGCCCAACAGGGCGGCGCCTTCGTTGCTTAGTCCGGCCTCGATCGCGGAACGTACAGTCCCGACTGCGGCGATGGCGGCAACCCCTAGGGCGAGGCAAGCCAGAAAGATGCGAAAGCCGCGCAGGCCGCCGCGCAATTCGCGCCGTGCAAAGCGGGCTGATGTGGCGAAGCTCATTCTGCGGCGGCTTTCTTTGGCGTTTCGATACGGCCATCGGCCAATCGGATCACACGGTCGCAACGGCTGGCAAGCTCGGGTGCGTGGGTCACCAGAACCAATGTGGCCCCGTGGCGGTCGCGCAGAGAAAAGAGCAAGTCCATAATCGCAGTGCCGTTCACGCCATCTAGGTTGCCCGTCGGTTCATCCGCTAACAAGATTTCGGGCCGGGTGACCGAAGCGCGCGCCAGTGCTACGCGTTGCTGTTCGCCCCCCGACATCTGGCTGGGATAATGCCCTGCACGGTGCGAGAGACCAACGGCTTCCAGTTCCGCTTCGGCTCGATCGAATGCGTCTTTTGTACCGGCAAGTTCCAAAGGCGTGGCGACGTTTTCCAACGCAGTCATTGTTGGGATCAGGTGGAAGGATTGAAACACGACGCCCATATGGCCACGGCGAAAGCGAGCCAGCGCGTCTTCGTTCATTGCGGTCAAATCTTCGCCCAGGGCGTGGATCGTGCCGCCTGTCGCGCGTTCGAGCCCGCCCATGATCATCAACAGTGAGGACTTGCCCGATCCAGAGGGGCCGATCAGGCCTACGGTCTCTCCACGAGCGATGTCGAGAGTAAGACCATGCAAAATATCCACTCGCCCGGCATTGCCATCGAGGCTAAGTGCCGCATTATTGAGGGAGAGGACTGGATCGGACATCAAAACGCACCTTTATATATGTGTACTGGTCCATATGGAGGTCTTATCGACATGAGCAAGGCATTAGGCACGATTGTTTTGGTTTTCTGGCCAGGATTTGTTGCAGCAGAGGGAATAACCATCGCTGCATTGGGCGATAGTTTGACGCAAGGCTATGGGCTGGCGACAGCGGAGGGCTTTGTTCCACAGCTTGATGCGTGGTTGCGTGCGCAAGGGCAGGACGTGACGCTTATTAACGCGGGGGTGTCGGGCGACACGACAGCAGGTGGTTTGTCGCGGGTGGACTGGACGCTGACTCCGGACGTTGATGCGATGATTGTGGCTCTTGGCGGCAATGACTTGCTGCGTGGAATAGACCCAAATGTAAGCCGGGCCAATCTAGACGGCATTCTGAAGGCGGCTGAGGCTGCGGGGGTGGATGTTTTGCTAGTGGGCATGCACGCGCCCGGTAACTTTGGGCCAGAGTATAAGGAAGTTTTTGACGCCATTTATCCGGAATTGGCGACCGCCTACAGCACGGAATACGCAGTCAGCTTTTTCGAAGGGCTTGGTGGGCCAGACTTGGACCCGTCGACGTTGGGACCGTTTTTACAACGTGATGGCATTCATCCAAATGCGGATGGAGTCGCGAAGATTGTCGGCGCGTTGGGTCCGCATGTGCTGGACCTGATCGCACGCGCAGAGTGATCTGAAGAACCTACTTTGATCAAGCACGGTTGCTGTGCGCAGAGCTTAACCCGCGCCCCTGAATGAATCACTAGACGGGCGCCGGTTCCGGGCGCCCGCTGCAAAATGGATATGTCGGATGGCTCGTCAGGCCAGCGCGATGTTCACAGCGCTTTCGCGTCCGTCACGTCCGGCTTCAAGCTCAAACGTGACTTTTTGATCGTCAGCCAGACCTGTAAGTCCCGAACGTTCGACTGCGGAAATGTGGACGAATACGTCCTTGCCGCCGTCTTCGGGTGCGATAAAGCCGTAGCCTTTTGTGGTGTTGAACCATTTGACGGTACCATTGGCCATCGTGGTTGCTCCTTCGTGTCGTCCTGCCCGCGACATGCGGCAGTGTGGCGTCGTCATGTAATCGAGTGACTGAGCCGAAAAAGAGGAACAGTAGGTCGATGGATGATGTAGCAGGGCAAATAATGTGCGGATTCAAGAATTTTGCAAGTTTTTAAGGGGTGTTTGTGCCAATCTAGCAAATTGCTGCTTCTTTAGGCGGGCTTAGATTTTTGTGCGCTGAAATATTTTTACCAGTTGATAAAAATAATTCCCTGTGAGACCGTTTGTGCTGAAATCATTGTTGCGATGGAGCGGATATGACGAATTCTCCTTTCACGCCTGGGGTCGCTGCGGGGCGTCTGGATGCTTCGGCCTATGCGGATAATTTTTCGGATTTGCACCCGGCTTTGGATGCTCACGAGGCGCTGGTCGCTGCGGATCGTTGCTATTTTTGCCATGATGCGCCGTGCATTACGGCCTGCCCGACGGACATCGATATTCCATTGTTCATTCGTCAGATTGCGACTGGTACGCCGGATGCGGCAGCCAAGACGATCCTGACACAGAATATTATGGGTGGAATGTGCGCGCGGGTTTGTCCGACCGAGACATTGTGTGAGCAAGTTTGTGTGCGCGAAGTTGCCGAGGGTAAACCCGTATTGATTGGCCAATTGCAACGCTATGCGACGGACCATTTGCAAGAACAGGGCGGGCATCCTTTCACCCGTGCAGACGCCACTGGTAAAACGGTGGCCGTGGTTGGCGCTGGGCCTGCTGGGCTGGCTTGTGCGCACCGGTTAGCGATGCTGGGCCATGACGTTGTCGTTTATGACGCCAAGGACAAGCCCGGCGGCCTAAATGAATATGGGATTGCGACCTACAAAACGCCAGAAGGCTTTGCGCAGGCCGAAGTCGACTGGCTGTTGGGCATTGGTGGTATCACGATTGAGCATGGCAAAGTGCTGGGGCACGGCGTGACGCTTGATGGTCTGAAGGGTGATTTTGACGCTGTGTTCCTTGGTATGGGACTTGGCGGCGTGAACGGGCTTGCGATTGATGGTGGCGACAAAGATGGCGTCTTGGACGCGGTTGATTTCATCGCTGAGCTGCGACAAGCAAGCGATATTACGGCTTTGCCTGTTGGGCGTGACGTTGTGGTTATTGGTGGTGGCATGACGGCAGTGGATGCCGCAGTGCAGGCAAAGCTGCTCGGCGCGCTCAACGTCACGCTGGCCTATCGGCGTGGCCGGGATCGCATGAACGCGAGCGTGTTTGAGCAGGACTTGGCAACGTCAAAGGGCGTGCGGATTATGACACACGTGGTGCCAACTGCGATCATCGGCAACGGATCAGTGCGTGAGATCGAGTTTGAATATGTGAACGACGATATGAGCGGCACCGGCCAAACGGTAGGTGTGCCAGCTGATCAGATCTTGCGCGCAATTGGGCAAACATTGGATGGCGACGCTTTGCCGACGTTGGAACATGGTAAGATCGCTGTGACAGGCGCTGGGCGTACATCTATCAATGGTGTCTGGGCCGGGGGCGATTGCGCCACGGGTGGCGATGATCTGACTGTGACGGCTGTGGCCGAAGGGCGCGATGCGGCGCTCGATATTCATGCAAGCCTGATG
>CAZJAW010000250.1:0-4337 GCA_964544035.1 uncultured Rhodobacterales bacterium | reverse complement strand
TTATAAGGGGTACAGTTCCCACTTAGACCATCGCAAAGATGCGGGCCGGACCGCCTGTGCCGCCTGCGTGTTTGGGTGCTCCGACCACAAGGGTCGCTCCGGCTGCGGGTACGTCACCCAAGCCTGCTAAGTTCTCGATCCCGTAACGCCCGGCAGGGAGCCACGCGTAATGGGTTGCAAAGTCAGGCGAGGGGCCGTGATCCAGCGACAGTGTGTCCACAGCCATGGCAGCCGCTGTGGTTTCTTCCAACAGCATTTGCGTGGCTTCGATATGGAAGCCAGGGAAGTGTTTGACGTTGTCTGCATCATTGCCCACATAGGCCGCCGCATCGCCGGACTTTCCAGCCCAGCCTGAATGCATCGCGATGCAGGCCTTGTCAGGGATGTCGCCATGGGCGGCAATCCACGCCTTCAGATCATCAGGCGTCACTTGCGCATCCGGGTTCTCAGCAGCTTTGGCGGCAATATCAATAACGCACAACGGGATCACCAGATCGCTCACTGGGATTTCATCGACCGAATTGCCATCTGCGGAAAAGTGCAACGGCGCGTCGATGTGGGTCGCGGTGTGTTCATTGATCGTCAGGTTCAACAAGTTAAATCCGTGTTCTGCGAAGTTAAACGGTTGCTCGGTCGAAATTCCGGGTACGCCAAAAAACGTCGGGAAATCTGGGCTCAGCTGATGGGTCATATCCACGACACTGCTGTGCCCTGACGCCATAGCAGGCGGTGTTGTGGCCGCGCCAAGCGTTGCCGCTGCACCCACGGCTGCTGTTGTTTTGAAAAAGTCCCGCCGAGAGAGCATCCGCTCTTTCACTGCATTCATTACACATGCGTCACACATTTCTTTCTCCTCCAGTCATATAGCTTCATTCACAGATCACCCATGACCTGCTGATTGAAACCATACACCCTTCGCCCCCCCGCCAAAGGAATCAATTGCACATCACGTTTTTGTCCGGGCTCAAATCGCACAGCCGTGCCTGCCGCGATATCAAGCCGCATACCGCGCGCCGCTTCCCGGTCAAATTCCAACGCCGCGTTTGCCTCGCCAAAGTGATAGTGCGACCCAACTTGCACAGGCCGGTCCCCTGTGTTGGCCACATGTAACGTGATGGCCTGTGCGCCGGTGTTCAGCTCAATATCACCTTTTGCCGGGATCACTTCACCTGGGATCATCACGCGTCCTCCTGCTTCATTGTTCTAAAAATACTCAAATTCAACGGATCGGATTGTGGACGGTCACCAGCTTGGTGCCGTCTGGAAAGGTCGCCTCAACCTGAACGTCGTGGATCATCTCGGGCACGCCTTCCATGCACTGATCACGGGTGATCACCTGCGCGCCGGCTTCCATCATGTGGGCGACGGAATGCCCGTCGCGGGCGCCTTCAACCACAGCGTCCGTGATCAGGGCAATCGCCTCGGGGTGGTTCAGTTTGACCCCGCGCGCAAGGCGCCTTCGAGCCACTTCGGCGGCCACTGAAATGAGTAATTTGTCTTTTTCACGCGGAGTGAGTTGCATCGGTTAAAGTCTCCAGCAGAGCGGCATTTCGCTGCCCGTCAAATGATCAAGAATAGGCAAAAGATGTTTGCGCAAGTCATAGCCAGTGGGCGCAAGCAGGCGCAGCACCAAAACGTCCGAAGCCAGCTGGCTTGCACCACCTGTGGCAGGTAAAAGCGCGCGTAGAGTGGTCAGATGTGCTTCGGCATCTGCACCTACATAGGTCAGGCTGACCATCGCCGTCGCACCACCAGCGCAGGCCGCGCGCTGCATCTGCGCTGTGATGTCGCCATCCAGTCGCCATGCATCGCGCACCAGCGGTACGCCTTCGCGCGTGACGTCGACCCGGTCGGTCATCATTCCCGAAACTGTATCTTCGCCCATCGCCAGACGACCCACACAAATCGGTTCAACGATCAAAGCACTGCCGGACCCTATGATGTCGCAGGACAAACGCCGATCTAAAGCACAGCCATCAAAGATCAGCGTTTCCTGCGGCAGCCACCACAACGTTGCGCCGTCCTGTACGCGCAGGGTGGTGGATACTTGGCCAATTTCGCCAGGTTGCGCGCGATAGGCGCGCTCACAAGCCTGCGTGGTCAGTGTCAGGTGCGTGCCTGTCCCGGCTTCGGCTGCATTGGTAAAACTGTCGCCGCCCGTCACGCCGCCTGATGTGTTAAGAAGCACCGCCGTCAACCCGCGATTGGCGCGTGGAAACACCGCCTTGGCCGCACCTTGTTGATAAAGCTCATCCAGCACAGTGCGCGCACCCAAACGCTTGGTCGACAGGCGCACTGCACCAATCGCTCGCGGCTGTTTCGCCGGTGCAGGTTGCATCTGGATCAAGGGTATGTGTGCAGTCATTTTCGTCCGCGCGTGGCAAGCTGGCGGCATAAAAACATCCCCCACGCAGAAGAGCCAGTGTTCAGGGTCTGAAGGGGGGCTTTAGTTTAAAGAGTGCTGAAATTTTAGGCGCGGCGGCGTAATAAATAGGTATCCATGATCCAACCATGGGCCGCACGGGCTTCGGCGCGGCGTGTGATGATACGCGTGGTAACGTCGCTTAGGCGACCAGATTCAAGGATTTCCTCGGCCATACCAAGATACGCGCCCCACCAGATGTCAAAGGCGTCTCCATCAAGGTTTTGAAAGGTGCAGTCGGCGTCAAGCATGATCACAAGCGTCTCGCACCCCTCGGGCCAGCCATGATCACGCAACCGCCGCCCTGTCGAGATGGTGACGGGGGCATTGAGCGTATTAAGCGGGATCGCATGGGCTGCTGTTAACGCTTGAACGGAGGTGATCCCGGCAACCACGCGCAGGCGCGGAGTGGGGTCTAGCCGTGCAGCAATGCGCAAGGTGCTGTCATAAAGCGACGGATCCCCCCAAACCAACAGGGCCACCTTTTTAGCTTTGGGGTGGGCGGCAATGGTGGTTGCCCAGATGCGCGCGATTTCGTCATGCCACGCATCAACACGGGCAAGGTAGGGCTGCATTTCATCGCGCACAGGCATGTCAAATTGGGCGACGGGTGCGTTATCGCGCACCTCTGCGATGATCTGCGTGCGCAAGTCTGCCAAATCGGACTTGCCCGGCTTGTGGGGAACAAGAAACAGATCAGCCTCAGCGATGGCCCGCCGCGCTTCACCGGTGAGGTGGTCGGGGTTGCCGGTGCCAATTCCAATCAGGTGAAGGTCAATCATGGGTGGGCTCATCAAAAACAAAAAAGGGCTGCGCAGGTTGCGCAGCCCGTGGGATTATTTCACACCTGCGAATTAGGCTGCGTTGAACAAACGGTGTGTGAACAGATTGCCTGTTTTCCAGTTGCGTGCGCCTTTAGCGGCAGCAAGGATCGCCAGATCAGCCAGCGGTTCAATCAGCACAACCAGGGCATATGCCGCCCCAAAGGTAAGCACGGATTGCACGTTCTCGGCACCGACACCTTGTCCGTAGATGGCCCAGAACGCGACCCAAGCGATAATGCCGCCTTGATACACAGCGGACATCTTGAGGACTTGGGCAAAGTCCAAATCCACATACGCCCGTGCATCAGGCACAATGCGTTTCGCCAGTGCGTGCAAAGCAAACAGCGGGAACAGCAACGTGGTCATGTTCACAAAGATCATGGGCAAGTCGGTTGGTGCAAAAAAGGTGCCTTGCAAAAGCAATCCCAGTACAAGGCCTGCCGCTGCAGCGCCTGCGCCCAGCAACAAGAATAACGAGGTTCCGAGGATAAAGTGGACTTCGGAAATACCTGCAGAGAAATGCGGTAACACTTCGAAGAACACAAACGTGCCAACAGTGGCCAGTGCGGCGCGCACGACAAAAGCGGGCACGTTGGCAAATTTCAGATCATTGGCTGCCAATTTCAGGGAATAGCCCGCCGCCGCCGCAGCGGATCCATAGGCGAATACCATTTTTGCGCCATCCACGACGCCCGGTTCGATATGCATTAGTCTCTCTCCTTGCCACCCGCCCGGCGGCATTTTGGCCGGTTGCCCGGCGTGTTTCATTCACGATGGCAGGTCTCCTGACTTCCGGGTCGCTGCGGGGCCGAACCTTCCCAGCCTTTTGCAAGGCCAGTGGTGTTTGCCGGGCCGCTCTCCGGTCACAGTTGCGGGGGCAGTCCGAGATTTGAACTCGGTTCCCTTTTCAGACCCCTTGCGGGGTCACCATCAGGGTCACGTTTACATTGATTCCGCTGTGCGACAAGTCTGTTCGCGGCACTTGAGAGGACTGATTGGTCATGGGGGCGAAAAGCCGCGATTTTGTTTGCCGATCATACCCGGTTTTTTGCGCATCAGGGTTCGGCGAGCGCTCCGTAAAGTATAAGCGC